>NZ_CATKQM010000091.1:0-437 GCF_949768225.1 Pseudomonas sp. IT-P44
TGGGCCAGGCTGACGATCTGGTCGGTGACCCCGGCGTCCACCAGGATCCGGTTCAAGCCGCCACCGGCGCCGACCAGCAAGGTGATGCTGGCGGTCGGTGCCAGGCATTCGTTGGTGAACTTGAGGATCGATTCACGGTTGAAGCCCTGGGCGAGGCCGAGGGTCCAGAAGCTCAGCAGGGTCGCCAACAGCAGCGCGATCACCGAGTTGCCGATGAACAGCAAAAACTGGTTGAAGCCGCTGCCCGGTGTGGAAATCAGGTTGGCCCAACCGCCGATCAGCATCAACAGCACCGGCAACAGAATGGTCGCCATGGTGATGCCGAAACCCGGCAGGCTGTCGCGCGGTTCGCGCTCGAGGAACTGCCGTTCCAGCGGGTTTTCCGCCGGCAGTTGAATGCGCGGCACGATGAATTTGGCGTACAGCGGGCCGGCAAT
>NZ_CATKQM010000092.1:0-395 GCF_949768225.1 Pseudomonas sp. IT-P44
CGGGGGCGGCTAACCCGGCATCCATGCCGGGTTGCCCACTGCGCAGAACCTCCACTCGGCCTCCCGACGGGGCAGATCAAAATCAAAAGCCAAAGCAAAGCAAAGCAAAGCAACAGCAGCAGACGCGGTAATTGGCCATGACACCAATCAACTGTAGGAGCCGGCTTGCTGGCGATAGCGTCCGTCCAGCCAATAAATGCGTCGACTGACCCACCGCTATCGCCAGCAAGCCGGCTCCTACAGTTGATCGTATTTATCCAAACACCTATGCATTTCCCTTGTAGGAGCCAGCTTGCTGGCGATGGACGTCAACGATAACGCGGGCTGTCTGAATGAACGCGTTGCCCGGTCGTTTTTCGCGGGCAAGCCTCGCTCCTACAGGGAATCGCGTACGT
>NZ_CATKQM010000093.1:0-371 GCF_949768225.1 Pseudomonas sp. IT-P44
ACCACCGCCACAGCCGCCGAGGCGGCCTGAAAGCCGACCTGGCTCTTCGGTCGTGTGCACACTCCTGCACTGTGGTGGCCGCACTAATTTTGGATTTTTGCACATTCCCCTGTAGGAGCCGGCTTGCTGGCGATGGCGTCCTTTCAGGCGATAGATGTGTCGACTGACCCACCGCTATCGCCAGCAAGCCGGCTCCTACAATGGATTGGGTTCACACGATTCAAAATTGTAGGAGCTGGCTTGCCGGCGATGGGCGTCAACGATAACGCGTGCTGCCTGAATGAACGCGTTGTCCGGTCGTTTTTCGCGGGCAAGCCTCGCTCCTACAGGGAATCGCGTTTGCTTTTGCTTCTCACCACTCATCAGGCCGA
>NZ_CATKQM010000094.1:0-366 GCF_949768225.1 Pseudomonas sp. IT-P44
CCTCTCGAGGGGGCGACTACCGCCACAGCCGCCGAGGCGGCCTGAAAGCCGACCTGGCTCTTTGGGGGTACGCGTTGTCCTTCTCTGATGCGTTCACTCATTCCCGACATGTACACAAACCCCTGTAGGAGCCGGCTTGCTGGCGATAGCGTCCGTTCAGTCAATAAATGCGTCGACAGACCCACCGCTATCGCCAGCAAGCCGGCTCCTACAGGAGATCGTATTTATCCAAACGCATCTGCATTTTCCTTGTAGGAGCCAGCTTGCTGGCGATGGACGTCAACGATAACGCGTGCTGTCTGAATGAACGCGTTGTCCGGACGTTTTTCGCGGGCAAGCCTCGCTCCTACAAGGAATCGCGTTTGC
>NZ_CATKQM010000095.1:0-365 GCF_949768225.1 Pseudomonas sp. IT-P44
AACCCGGCATCCATGCCGGGTTGCCCACTGCGCAGAACCTCCACTCGGCCTCTCGAGGGGGCGACCACCGCCACAGCCGCCGAGGCGGCCTGAAAGCCGACCTGGCTCTTCAGTTGTCCGCGTTGTCCTTCCTTGATGCGTTCACTCATTCCGGACATGTACACCGATCCCCTGTAGGAGCCGGCTTGCTGGCGATGGCGTCCTTTCAGGCGATAAATACGTTGACTGACCCACCGCCATCGCCAGCAAGCCGGCTCCTACAGTTGATCGTATTTATCCAAACACATATGCATTTCCCTTGTAGGAGCCAGCTTGCTGGCGATGGACGTCAACGATAACGCGGGCTGTCTGAATGAACACGTTGT
>NZ_CATKQM010000096.1:0-331 GCF_949768225.1 Pseudomonas sp. IT-P44
CCTCTCGAGGGGGCGACTACCGCCACAGCCGCCGAGGCGGCCTGAAAGCCGACCTGGCTCTGTTAGATGTCCGCGTTGTCCTTCTCTGATGCGTTCACTCATTCCGGACATGTACACCGATTCCCTGTAGGAGCCGGCTTGCTGGCGATGGCGTTCGCTCAGTCACGCACTTATTGCCTGACCCACCGCTATCGCCAGCAAGCCGGCTCCTACAGGGGGGCGGGTTCACACGGTCAAAATTGTAGGAGCTGGCTTGCCAGCGATGGACGCCAACGATAACGCAGGCTGCCTGAATGAACGCGTTGCCCAGACGCTTTTCGCCGGCAAGCCG
>NZ_CATKQM010000097.1:0-329 GCF_949768225.1 Pseudomonas sp. IT-P44
TATCCAGTCTATCTTTCTATCACATACCCAAATTTTTAAAGAACGATCTAGCCAAAGACTAGAAATCAACATTCACCACCATCACGATGGAATGCTCATTTCTAAGCTTTATACAATCAGAAGCAGTAGTGGTGGAGCCAAACGGGATCGAACCGTTGACCTCCTGCGTGCAAGGCAGGCGCTCTCCCAGCTGAGCTATGGCCCCGTATTGCTACAGGATCCCACACAAAAATTGGTGGGTCTGGGCAGATTCGAACTGCCGACCTCACCCTTATCAGGGGTGCGCTCTAACCAACTGAGCTACAGACCCAATTTCGGGCTGCTTCTTA
>NZ_CATKQM010000098.1:0-284 GCF_949768225.1 Pseudomonas sp. IT-P44
CGCTCAGATCAAAAGCGGAAGGCGAGCTAACGCTCGGCCTGATGAGTGGTGGAAATCAAAAGCACACACGATTCCCTGTAGGAGCGAGGCTTGCCCGCGAAAAACGACCGGACAACGCGTTCATTCCGACACCCCGCGTTATCGTTGACGTCCATCGCCAGCAAGCCGGCTCCTACAGGGGGTTGGTGTACAGATTCGGAATGAGTGAGCGCAGCCAAGAAGGACAACGCGGCCCACCAAAGAGCCAGGTCGGCTTTCAGGCCGCCTCGGCGGCTGTGGCGGTG
>NZ_CATKQM010000099.1:0-264 GCF_949768225.1 Pseudomonas sp. IT-P44
CGCTCAGATCAAAAGCGGAAGGCGAGCTAACGCTCGGCCTGATGAGTGGTGAGAAGCGAAAGCGTACGCGATTCCCTGTAGGAGCCGGCTTGCCGGCGAAAATCGTCTGGACAACGCGTTCATTCAGACACCCCGCGTTATCGTTGACGTCCATCGCCAGCAAGCCGGCTCCCACAGGGGATCGGTGTACATATCCGGAATGAGGGAACGCGTGCACCAAAGAGCCAGGTCGGCTTTCAGGCCGCCTCGGCGGCTGTGGCGGTG
>NZ_CATKQM010000100.1:0-249 GCF_949768225.1 Pseudomonas sp. IT-P44
ACCGCCGAGGCGGCCTGAAAGCCGACCTGGCTCTTTGGTGCACGCGTTCCCTCATTCCGGATATGTACACCGATCCCCTGTAGGAGCCGGCTTGCTGGCGATGGACGTCAACGATAACGCGGGCTGTCTGAATGAACGCGTTGTTCAAACGCTTTTCGCCGGCAAGCCGGCTCCTACAGGAAATCGCATACGCTTTTGATTTCCACCACTCATCAGGCCGAGCGTTAGCTCGCCTTCAGCTTTTGATCT
>NZ_CATKQM010000101.1:0-238646 GCF_949768225.1 Pseudomonas sp. IT-P44
GCCAAGGAGTTTTCCGTTTCGACTGCGCCGGAAGTGGGGCGAATTATAGACTTCCAGAATCTGCCGTCAACCCCTAATTCCAGCTTTATTCGGATTTGAGCGAAATACGCGCAAATGCCTTCTTGCCAGCCTGGCAAACATGGGTCGCGCCCAGCACGTATATAAAGGTGCGATCCACAACCTCACCATCTATACGTACACCGCCGGAATTCAGCAGATCACGCGCTACCGCCGAGTTCTTCACCAGGCCTGCCTTATTAAGGACAGCAGCGATCGGCATATCTTCAGTAGCGGTCAACTCGATTTCCGGCAGATCGTCCGGCAGCTCGCCATCCTTCATACGATTGCCCGCTGCACGATGAGCATTGGCTGCCGCCTCTTCACCATGGAAGCGCGCAACGATCTCTTCGGCCAGCTTGATCTTGATGTCGCGCGGATTGGCACCCGCCTCGACATCGGCGCGGAACGCATCGATCTCATCCATGGAGCGGAAGCTGAGCAATTCGAAGTAACGCCACATCAGCGCATCCGGAATCGAAACCAGCTTGCTGTACATCACTCCCGGCGCTTCTTGAATACCGACGTAGTTGCCCAAGGACTTGGACATCTTCTTCACGCCATCCAGACCTTCAAGCAACGGCATGGTCAGAATGCACTGAGGATCCTGACCATAACCGCGCTGCAGCTCACGCCCCATCAACAGGTTGAACTTCTGATCGGTACCGCCCAGCTCGACATCCGCGCGCAAGGCGACCGAGTCGTAACCCTGAACCAGCGGATAGAGGAACTCATGGATGGCGATTGGCTGATTGGTCGTGTAGCGCTTGTCGAAATCGTCGCGCTCGAGCATGCGAGCAACGGTGTACTGCGAAGTCAGACGAATGAAGTCGGCCGGCCCCATCTGATCCATCCAGGTGGAGTTGAACGCCACCTCGGTTTTGGCCGGATCAAGAATCTTGAAAACCTGGGTCTTGTAGGTCTCGGCATTCTCGAGAACCTGCTCACGGGTTAGCGGCGGACGCGTAGCGCTCTTGCCGCTCGGATCACCGATCATCCCGGTGAAGTCACCTATAAGGAAGATCACCTGATGCCCCAGTTCCTGGAACTGGCGCAGCTTATTAATTAGCACCGTGTGACCCAGGTGCAAATCCGGCGCGGTCGGATCGAAGCCTGCCTTAATACGTAGCGGCTGGCCACGCTTGAGCTTTTCGATCAGCTCGGACTCGACCAACAGTTCTTCTGCACCACGTTTGATCAGCGCTAGCTGCTCTTCAACCGACTTCATAACAGACCCGCAAGGCTCGAATTCAAAGGGAACCAACCATACAAGATCACGCGTCAAATACAAAGTTTGGCCGGCGCAATGACGCCAATCCGCTGACAGAGTGACCGCGGACTTGCTTCAGAGATGATTTGGTTATATTTTATACAGTTATTTCATCTTCATCATGTCATTCATCTTTTCCAATTCATCTTTTTCAAAGTCAAAATTACCTATGACCAAAGAATCGTCTAAAGCGCCCCCGCTTTACCCGAAGACCCACCTGCTCGCAGCAAGTGGTATCGCCGCCCTTCTGAGCCTGGCGCTTCTGGTATTTCCTTCCAGTGATGTAGAAGCCAAAAAGACGACACTGAGTCTTGAACTGGAAAGCCCTGCTGAACAACTGACACAAGATCAAGACGCTGCCGACGTCGCCCAAGCCACAAATGAGCCGGTAACTTCCCCTTTCGCGCAGATCGAAGACAGCACCGAAGAGCCCCAGCAAACTGCCCAGGCCAAACCCGCGCCGGTTGTCGAAGAAAAGAAGGGGCCCAATCACAGGGAAGTGATCGTCGCCAAAGGCGATACGCTCTCCACGCTGTTCGAGAAAGTCGGCCTTCCGGCCACTTCGGTGCATGAAGTATTGGCCAGCGACAAGCAGGCCAAGCAATTCAGCCAACTCAAACACGGCCAGAAACTCGAATTCGAACTGAACCCCGAAGGTCAGCTGACCAACCTGCACAGCAAGGTCAGCGACCTCGAAAGCATCACCCTGACCAAGAATGACAAGGGTTATGTGTTCAACCGCATCACCGCCAAGCCTACCGTGCGCTCCGCCTACGTTCACGGCGTGATCAACAGCTCGTTGTCGCAATCCGCCGCGCGCGCAGGCCTGTCCCACAGCCTGACCATGGACATGGCCAGCGTGTTTGGCTATGACGTCGACTTCGCCCAGGATATTCGCCAGGGTGACGAGTTCGACGTGATCTACGAACAGAAAGTCGTCAACGGCAAGGCTGTCGGCAATGGCCCGATTCTTTCCGCGCGATTCACCAACCGCGGCAAGACCTACACCGCCGTGCGTTACACAAACAAACAAGGCAACAGCAGCTATTACACTGCTGACGGCAACAGCATGCGCAAGGCGTTTATCCGCACCCCGGTAGACTTTGCCCGCATCAGCTCGAAATTCTCCATGGGCCGCAAACACCCGATCCTGAACAAGATCCGCGCTCACAAAGGCGTCGACTACGCAGCTCCGCGCGGTACGCCAATCAAGGCGGCCGGTGATGGCAAGGTGTTGTTGGCCGGCCGTCGCGGCGGTTATGGCAATACCGTGATCATCCAGCACGGCAACACTTATCGCACGCTGTACGGCCATATGCAGGGCTTTGCGAAAGGTGTCCAGACCGGCAGCTCCGTCAAGCAGGGTCAAGTGATTGGCTATATCGGCACTACCGGCCTGTCCACCGGACCGCATCTGCACTACGAGTTCCAGGTCAATGGTGTGCACGTCGATCCGCTGGGTCAAAAAGTGGCGATGGCCGATCCAATTTCCAAAGCAGAACGGGCACGTTTCCTCGCGCAGAGTCAGCCTCTGATGGCGCGTATGGACCAAGAGAAATCCACCCAACTGGCTTCGAGCAAGCGCTAAGCCATGACGCTCTATATAGGTGTGATGTCCGGAACCAGTCTCGATGGCCTGGACATCGCGCTGGTTGAGTTGAACCCGGCGATCAGACTGGTCGCCACGCACTACATTCCCATGCCTGATTCCCTGCGCACCGAGCTGCTTGGCTTGTGCGCCAGTGGCCCGGACGAGATTGCCCGCTCCGCCATCGCCCAGCAAAACTGGGTCACCCTAGCGGCGCAGGGCATTCGCACCCTTCTTGACCAACAAAACCTGAAACCCGAAGACATTCGCGCGATTGGCAGCCATGGCCAGACCATTCGCCACGAACCGGCACGCGGCTTCACGGTACAGATCGGCAACCCTGCCCTGCTGACCGAATTGACCGGTATCACCGTGGTCAGTGACTTCCGCAGTCGCGACGTTGCGGCCGGCGGGCAAGGCGCACCACTGGTGCCAGCGTTTCACGAAGCGCTGTTTGAAAAACAGGCAGGCAACCGCGCGGTATTGAACGTCGGCGGTTTCAGCAACCTCAGCCTGATCGAACCCGGCCAACCCGTAGCCGGTTTCGACTGCGGCCCCGGGAACGTACTGCTGGACGCGTGGATTCATCAGCAACGCGGCGAAAACTTTGATCGTGACGGCCAATGGGCAGCCAGCGGCCAAGTCGAACCTGTTCTGTTGAAAGCGCTACTCAGTGATCCGTTCTTCGTGACCAAAGGCCCGAAGAGCACCGGCCGTGAAGTGTTCAATCTGCCATGGCTGACACAGCATCTTTCGCATTTGCCGACCTTCGCCGCCGAAGACGTGCAAGCAACGCTGCTTGAGCTGACCGCGCTGACCATCGTCGAATCATTGCAAAGCGCCCAAGCGGATACCCGAGAGTTGCTGGTCTGCGGCGGCGGTGCACACAACGCCACGCTGATGAAGCGCCTGGCCGCCCTGCTGCCAAACGCGAACGTCAGCAGCACCGCCACTCATGGCGTTGACCCGGACTGGGTCGAAGCCATGGCCTTCGCCTGGCTGGCTCATTGCTGCCTGGAAGGTATCGCGGCCAATCGTCCAAGCGTCACCGGCGCTCGCGGCCTGCGCATACTCGGCGCCATCTACCCGGCCTGAACGCCAGACAGCAAAACGCCGCAGAGCCCTGAGGCCATGCGGCGTTTGTAATGCGGTGAATCGCGATCAGATCGAGAACGAAGAGCCGCAACCACACGTGGTGCTGGCGTTCGGGTTCTTGATCACGAAACGCGAACCTTCCAGACCTTCCTGGTAATCCACCTCGGCACCTGCCAGGTACTGGAAGCTCATCGGATCGACGACCAGGCTCACGCCCTCGCGCTCGACGATGGTGTCGTCATCGGCCACTTCTTCATCGAAGGTGAAGCCGTACTGAAAACCTGAACAACCGCCGCCCGTAACGAATACGCGCAGCTTCAAGCGATCATTCCCCTCTTCATCGACCAGGCTCTTCACCTTGTGCGCGGCACCGTGGGTAAATTGCAAAGCCGTGGGGGTGAAGGATTCGACGCTCATGCTGACTATCTCCCGGCGTTACGCCGCCATAATGCGTGATGACGCGCATTATCCGCTTCTCCTAGAAAAGCGGTCAACTATTGTTACGGTATATCAATAAACCCGATCGCCGGCTCGAAACGCAAAAAGGCCCGTTCAACGGGCCTTTTTGCTGAGCGGGTTAAAGCCTTACGGCAACATGCCGGCGTGCGACAAGCCCAGACGCTCATCCAGACCGAACAGGATGTTCAGGTTCTGCACCGCCTGACCCGACGCACCTTTTACCAGGTTATCGATGACCGACAACACCACCACCAGGTCACCGTCCTGCGGACGATGCACGGCGATGCGGCAGACGTTGGCGCCGCGCACGCTGCGGGTTTCCGGGTGGCTGCCTGCTGGCATCACATCAACGAACGGCTCGTTGGCATAGCGCTTTTCAAACAGTGCCTGCAGATCCACCGAACGATCCACGACCGTCGCGTAGAGCGTCGAGTGAATGCCGCGAATCATCGGCGTCAGGTGCGGAACGAAGGTCAGGCCGACATCCTTTCCTGCAGCACGACGCAGACCCTGGCGAATTTCCGGCAAGTGACGGTGACCTTTCACGGCGTAGGCCTTCATGCTTTCCGACGTTTCGGCGTACAGCGAACCTACGGCAGCACCACGACCGGCACCGCTGACGCCGGATTTGCAGTCAGCGATCAAGCGCGTGGTATCGGCCAGACCGGCTTCGAGCAATGGCAGGAAACCCAATTGCGTAGCCGTTGGATAGCAACCCGGTACGGCGATCAGGCGAGCCTGCTTGATCTGTTCGCGATTGACTTCCGGCAAGCCGTAGACCGCTTCTTCCAGCAGCTGCGGCGCACCGTGCGGCTGGCCGTACCACTTGGCCCACTCATCGGCATCTTGCAGACGGAAGTCCGCGGACAGGTCGATGACCTTGGTTCCGGCCGCCAGCAGTTCACCGGCCAGCGCGTGGGCAACACCGTGAGGCGTGGCGAAGAACACCACGTCGCAGGCGCCCAGGGTCTTGATGTCCGGAACGCTAAACGCCAGGCCGTCGTAATGGCCGCGCAGGTTCGGATACATATCAGCCACGGCCAGACCGGCCTCGGATCGGGAAGTGATCACCACCACTTCTGCCTGCGGATGCTGTGCCAACAGACGCAGCAGTTCGACACCGGTGTAACCCGTGCCGCCGACGATACCGACCTTGACCATAAACCTGCCCTCAACGAACCTACTGGAAAGCCGTCGATAATAGGGCCCGTATCGCCCTGCGACAACCGTCAAGGTGACGTGCGGACGCTCTACCCTCTACTATCTTCGCTACCGTGAACCTGGGAATAACCAAAAATGCTTTATCTGTGGCTCAAAGCGCTTCATATCATCAGCATGGTCTGCTGGTTTGCCGGCCTGTTTTACCTGCCGCGCCTGTTCGTCTATCACGCCCAAAGCGAAGACACCGTCAGCAAGGAACGCTTCAGCCTGATGGAGCGCAAGCTGTATCGCGGCATCATGGGCCCGGCGATGATCGCCACGCTGGTATTCGGCATTGCGCTGATTGCGCTGAACCCAGGCATATTCAGCCAAGGTGCCTGGATTCACGCCAAATTGACGCTGGTGGTGATCCTGATCGGCTACCACCACATGTGCGGCGCGCAGGTGAAACGATTTGCCCGTGGCGAAAACACCCGCAGCCATGTCTTTTATCGCTGGTTCAATGAAGTGCCGGTTCTGATATTGCTGGCTATCGTAATTCTGGTCGTCGTTCGGCCGTTCTAACTTCAATCGGCACCACTCACCGGGGTACTTCCAATGTCGCTGCCCGCTTTGCTCGAACAACGTTTGCGCCTGCCCGTGGTGGCAGCGCCGATGTTCCTGATTTCCAACCCGCAACTGGTACTCGCCTGCTGCCGTAATGGTGTGGTGGGCAGCTTCCCCGCGCTGAACCAGCGTGAGAGCAGCGGCTTCAAGGCCTGGCTGGAAGAGATCGAAGCAGGGTTGGCGACAATGGAAAACCCGGCGCCCTACGCCGTGAACCTGATCGTCCACAACAGTAACCCGCGCCTGCAAGCGGACCTGGAGATCTGCATCGAGCACAAGGTGCCGATCGTGATCACCAGCCTTGGTGCCGTTAAAGAACTGGTCGACGCAGTCCACGGCTACGGCGGCCTGGTATTCCATGACGTAACGACTCGTCGCCACGCAGAGAAAGCAGCGGAGGCTGGCGTAGATGGCTTGATCGCCGTTGCCGCAGGCGCCGGTGGACACGCGGGTACCTGGAGCCCGTTTTCGCTGATTGCCGAAATCCGCCAGTTCTTCGACAAGACGCTGTTGCTGGCCGGCTGCCTCAATCACGGTCACGAGATACTCGCGGCACAATTGCTCGGCGCGGATCTGGCCTACTTTGGTACGCGATTTATCGGCACCACTGAAAGCCATGCGCCTGAGGCCTACAAGGAGATGCTGCTGACATCCAGAGCGGCAGACATCATTCATACTCCAGCGGTGTCGGGTGTTCCGGCGAGTTTCATGCGCCAAAGCCTGGAAGCCGCCGGTTTCGACATGGCGGCGTTGCAAAACAAGGGCGAGGTCAACTTCGGCTCCAAGCTCAAGCCATTGAGCGATGAAGCCAAGGCCTGGAAAACCGTGTGGTCCGCCGGCCAGGGCGTCGGAGAGATAGACGATTTACCGAGCGTGGATCAATTGGTTGCCCGGCTGGACGCTGAATACCGCCAGGCGCTGGAGCTGGCAGCACAACTGCCGAAACGCTGGCCGCGTTAGCAGGAAATTTGGCCAGTCATCCTCGACTGGCCTTACACTCCGGGCTCGCAACTCTCTAACTATTCAAACACCCGCGACAAGGATGCTTCGCAATGAGCGACAACCGTTTCAAGATCGTATTCGACGGCGCTCTGCTGCCAGGGATCGACCTCACCACCGCCAAACTCAATCTGGCGGCGTTGTACAAAAGCGAAGTGGCAGCCGTCGAACGACTGTTCAACGGACAGGCTGTTACGCTCAAGCAAGGCCTGTCGCAGACTGACGCGCAAACCTACCTTCAGGCGCTGACGAAAACCGGCATCGAAGCCCGCATTGAAGCCGAGCCCTCGATTGAACTGAACCTGGCCGACGCTCACCACCACGCCCCCGCCAGCAGTAAACCCGCGTTCGCAGAACCAGAGTCGCCGTACGCACCACCTCAGGCCAGGGTCGGCGAAAACTTGCCGCCGTTCGGCACGCTCAAGCCTTTTGGCGTCGAAGGGCGAATCGGCCGTTTGCGCTATCTGGCCTGGACCATGGTGCTGACGCTGGTCATGCTCGGCGTCGGGTCGGTCGTCGCCATTTTCGCCATCGCCCTGATCGCCAGCGACTCGACTGCAGGCCTGATTGTCGGCGGCCTGGTGGTGGTGCTCCTGTGCATCGCCATCGCGGTCGTCACCGTTCAGATCAGCGTTCAGCGCCTGCACGACATCGGCTGGTCCGGCTGGCTCTGGCTGCTCAATCTAGTGCCGTTCATAGGCAGCTTCTTTCCGTTTGTGCTCATGTGCGTGCCGGGCAACACCATCGCCAATCGCTACGGCCCACCACCACCGCCAAACACCACCGCAGTCAAAGTGTTGTCTTCGCTGTGGGTGGTATTCATTGCCATCGTCTTTGTCGGTGTATTGGCCGGCGCTTTCAGTGCGATCCAGCAAGAGTACGAAGACGCTGCCGGACTCAGCTATGACAGCAGCTCGCTAACCACCGAAGAAGTGGAAGTCGAGCCCGCCGCAGAGGCTGAAGAAGTGCCGGATTCCGCAGACGAGGAAGCCCAATAAGCCCCGGCCCCTGTAGACTCTGCGAAAGAATGAACAGCGCTCCCCGCCCGTGACACCTGCGTCGCAGGCGCGGAGCTGTTGCGATGGAGAACTGCATGACCCGTTACGCTCTGATCACTGGCGCTTCCAGCGGCATCGGCCTGGCGATGGCCGAAGCGCTGGCCCGCCGTGGCCGCAGCCTGATTCTGGTGGCCCGACAGCGTGATCAGCTGGAAAGTATTGCAATTGAACTGACCCAACGTTTTGGCGTGGAGGTGTTGTTCCGCGCCTGCGACCTCGGCGAGCCGCTGCGCCTGTCCGGGTTTCTGCTGGAACTGGAAGAAGGCGACCGGCAGATCGACTTGCTGGTGAACTGCGCCGGCA
This sequence comes from Pseudomonas sp. IT-P44, assembly GCF_949768225.1. NCBI lineage: Bacteria > Pseudomonadati > Pseudomonadota > Gammaproteobacteria > Pseudomonadales > Pseudomonadaceae > Pseudomonas > Pseudomonas sp. IT-P44. The sequence goes on from NZ_CATKQM010000101.1 coordinate 8,597, forward strand.
TCGGCACCTGCGGCCCGTTTCTGGCGCAGGACTGGATGACCGAACAAGACCTGATCGAGGTGAACATTCTGGCCCTCACTCGCCTGTGCCATGCCATCGGCAACAGCATGGCCTTGCAGGGCGGCGGGCAGATCTTGAACGTCGCCTCGGTTGCAGCGTTCCATCCCGGCCCGTGGATGAGCACTTACTACGCCAGCAAAGCCTATGTACTGCACTTTTCCGAAGGGTTGCACGTCGAGCTGAAGAAATGCGCAGTCAAGGTTTCCGTACTCTGCCCCGGCCCGACCCGCACCGCGTTTTTCCGCACCGCACAACTGAACAGCGACAAACTGGTCGACAGCAAACTGCTGATGAGTCCCGAGGAAGTCGCGCTCTATACCGTGCGGGCTCTGGATAAGAATCGCGCCATTATTATTCCGGGCAGGCTGAACCGCTGGTTCGCTTTCCTGCCACGGCTCGGCTCACGCTGGCTGATCAGGACCATCACAGGCATGGTCAACAAGGCCTATTGCCCGCGCTGACCTGGCTTCAAGGCAAAAGGCTGGGCTCGGGGATCCCCCATGAGTACACTCAGGCCAGCCCAAACAACGGAGAAAACAGCTGTGGATACTCTGTTCACCAAGATCATCAACCGGGAAATCCCGGCGAAGATCATTTACGAGGACGACCAGGTACTGGCCTTCCACGACATCGCCCCGCAGGCACCGGTGCATTTTCTGGTGATCCCGAAGAAACCGGTGCGCACCTTGAACGACCTCACCGAGGACGACAAGGCATTGGCCGGGCATATTCTGTTCACTGCCCAGCGCCTGGCACTGGAACTGGGTTGCGAAAAAGGTTTTCGCGTTGTCATGAACTGCAATGAAGAAGGTGGGCAGACTGTCTACCACATTCATATGCATGTGCTGGGTCAGCGTCAGATGCACTGGCCGCCGGGTTGATCCACTGCGCATCCCTGTAGGAGCGAGGCTTGCCCGCGAAAAGGTCGATGCGGTTGTTCAGATAGACCGCATTATCGTTCTTCGCGGGCAAGCCTCGCTCCTACAGGGTTGATGACCCAGCGCAAACCTTCCCCGGCCGATTGGGTTAAACTGGCCGCCGAGATTCCTCCCGGAGATCAGCATGACTACCCAACGTCACTACTCGCCCATTGACCGTCTTCTGCTGCAAGCCGATGCCGCGATGCGTACCCTGCTGCCCTTCAGCGGCCAGCCGTACCGTCCGTCCCCTGCGATCGTGCAGCCGGAAACGCAAATGAGCGACGAAGACACCCGGCACGTCGCCGGTCTGATGCGCATCAACCATACCGGCGAAGTCTGCGCCCAGGCGCTGTATCAAGGGCAGGCCCTGACCGCCAAGTTGCCGCAGGTGCGCGCCGCCATGGAACATGCTGCTGAAGAAGAGATCGACCATCTGGTCTGGTGCGAGCAACGCATCAAGCAGTTGGGCAGCCATACCAGCATTCTCAACCCGCTGTTCTACGGCATGTCATTCGGGATTGGCGCGGTGGCCGGCTTGATCAGCGACAAGGTCAGCCTGGGTTTCGTTGCGGCTACCGAGCATCAGGTGTGCAAGCACTTGAACGAACACCTTGAGCAACTGCCGGCCGAGGACGAAAAGTCCCGGGCGATTCTTGAGCAGATGCGTGTTGATGAAGAGCAACATGCCGAAAGTGCGCTGGAGGCTGGGGGCTTTCGTTTTCCGGCACCGGTGAAGTTCGGGATGAGCTTGATGGCCAAGGTGATGACCAAGAGTACCTACAGAATCTGACGATTGTGTTGTTCGTTAGGGCCTCTTCGCGGGCAAGCCTCGCTCCTACATGGGATCTGCGGCAATGAAAAAGGCGACTGCCGTGAGGGAGTCGCCTTTTTTTGTGCTCGAGAATCTTAGGTCGGCATGTTGCGCGCGTAGAAGATTTCGAGCATTTCGTGTTTCACACGATCCGTCACTTGGGCGCGTTGCTCAGGGGACAGGTTGTTGGTCGCGTCGCCGAACAGGTAGTTATCCAGTTCGAAGTTCTTCAACAGCATTTTGGTGTGGAACAGGTTTTCCTGGTACACGTTCACGTCGGTCATCTGGTACGCGTCGCGGGTGTCTTCGGACAGGTAGTTCTGGATCGAGTTGATCTCGTGATCGATGAAGTGCTTGTTGCCTTCGACGTCACGGGTGAAACCGCGCACACGGTAATCCACGGTCACGATGTCCGAATCGAACTGGTGAATCAGGAAGTTGAGCGCTTTAAGCGGTGAAATGACGCCACAGGTCGACACGTCAATGTCCACACGGAAGGTCGCAATACCGTCGTCCGGATGGATTTCCGGGTAGGTGTGCACCGTGATGTGGCTCTTGTCGAGGTGGGCCAGGATGATTTCGGGCAACGGGCCCGGAGACTCTTCGATCTGGCTGTCGGTCGGGGTCACCGGCTCTTCAGAGATCAGAATCGTGACGCTGGCGCCCTGTGGGTCGTAGTCCTGACTGGCAATGTTCAGGATGTTGGCACCAATGATATCGACAACTTCCGTGAGGATCTGCGTCAGGCGTTTCGCGTTGTACTCTTCATTGATGTACTCGACGTAAGCCTGCTGGTCTTGCGGGGTTTCCGCGTAGCAGATGTCATAGATGTTGAAGCTCAAGGTCTTTGTCAGGTTATTGAACCCGTGGAGCTTGAGTTTGCTTTTCACCGTTAAAAACTCTCTATGTATTGCGGCCCGGGCCGCGTGATCAAGCATGCCCGTCAGATGCGAACGACGCACCTGCGTAGGACGGTTAACACCTCTTCGCGATGGCGATTTTGGTTGTCTGTTCGGGCGAGCGGCCTGTCGGTTGACGGACCACGACCCTGAAAAAAGTGGCGCATTATGCAGACGTCAGCTTGGGATCGCCAGAGTCTGCACCGCTTTTATGATAGTTGAATGTCGAATCAACCGAGTTCGATGATTTCGTAGTCGTGGGTAATCGCGACACCCGCCGCGCCGAGCATGATCGAGGCCGAGCAATACTTCTCGGCAGACAGCTCGATGGCGCGCTTGACCTGGGCTTCTTTCAGCCCGCGGCCCTTGACCACGAAGTGCATGTGGATCTTGGTGAAGACCTTCGGGTCCTCGGTCGCGCGCTCGGCTTCGAGGAAGGCTTCGCAGCTTTCGACGGCCTGACGGGACTTCTTGAGAATACTGACCACGTCGAAATTGCTGCAACCGCCGACACCCAGCAGGAGCATTTCCATCGGCCGGACACCCAGGTTACGACCACCGGCATCGGGCGGACCGTCCATGACCACGACATGACCGCTACCGGATTCGCCGAGGAACATGGCTTCGCCAGCCCATTGGATGCGTGCCTTCATCGCCAAGACTCCACTGTATAAAAAAGGGTCGCCAGCTTAGCACAGGGCCCTGGATTGACAGCGCTTGCCGTCCTAGGACAGAACCTTTTGCTTTGTAGGTAAAATCTCGAATATTGCAGGAAGTGTCTGTTAAGCTGGCGCCAATTCGCTGGCGCATTGCCAGCTTTGTAGCAACCTCAGCGCCTCATAAAAAAAACCAAACACACCGTGCAGTCTTTCCGGGATACAACCATGGTTGCTATTGCCCCTACACCCAAGATCAAGAACCTCGACAAACTGTTGATGCATTGCCAGCGCCGTCGCTATGCGGCCAAGAGCAATATCATTTGCGCCGGCGACCGCTCGGAGACGCTGTTCTTCATCATCAAAGGCTCGGTCACCATCCTGATCGAGGATGATGACGGCCGTGAAATGATCATTGCCTACCTGAACTCCGGAGACTTCTTCGGCGAGTTGGGTCTGTTTGAACAGGCCGGCCTGGAACAGGAGCGCAGCGCCTGGGTGCGCGCCAAGATCGAGTGCGAAGTCGCGGAAATCAGCTACGCCAAATTCCGCGAGCTGTCCCAGCAAGACCCGGACATTCTTTACGTACTTAGCGGACAAATCGCACAGCGCCTGCGCAACACCACACGCAAGGTCGGTGACCTCGCATTCTTTGACGTGACAGGCCGCGTTGCCCGTTGCCTGCTGGAATTGTGCAAACAACCCGATGCGATGACCCACCCCGATGGCATGCAGATCAAGGTGACCCGTCAGGAAATCGGGCGGATTGTCGGGTGTTCCCGGGAGATGGTCGGTCGCGTTCTTAAAGATCTGGAAGAACGCAACCTGGTGGACGTCAAAGGCAAGACCATGGTGGTCTTCGGGACGCGCTAAGCCTTGAACATGTCTGCCAGCAACTGGCGATAGAGTGCATCGAGCCGTGCCAATGCGTCAGGTGCGGCGAACTTCTCATGGAGTGCGATGTGGCTTTCGGCGCGGACCCGTTGCTCCAGGCCGCACGCTTCATTGAAGCGATTGACCGCCGCGACCATTGATTCGCGCTCGTTATCCAGCAACAACGCACCGTGCACCAACCCGACCGGGCGCGTGCCGCCCTTGCTCTGGCGCCAGCGCTGGGCGGTGCCGACCATCTTGCGACCGTCGAGATTGACGTTGAAACGGCCATCGCAAAATGCACCGTCGATTTCGCCCAGGGACGAAACGCCGCCCAGTTCATCCAGCAACTGACAGATCGGATCGCAAAGTCGGCGATAGGCGGTTTCGATGCGGTTCTGGTCGCCCTCGCTACGCGGCGGCGCGTAGACCAGTGCGATGTTGATGGTTGAAGCGGATTGCGGCACGGGTTCACCGCCGGTTTCACGCAAGAGAACCGGCCAGCCTGCGGCGGCCGATACCTCGCAAGCGGTTTCGAAACCGGGCAGGCGGTTCAGGCGGCGTGGCATGACCAGTGCTTTGTCGTTTGGCTGCCAGAACAGCAGAGCAAACTCCGAATCGCCGGTGCAGACTGAGGCCAGCAAATCCTGTTCCGCTTGCAGGCCCGCTTCGATGGTCAAGGAAACAGGAGAGGTCATAAGGTCTTCCATAGGACGGTCAGTCTGTGGTGCTTCTTATGCCGCCATCGCGAGCAGGCTCGCTCCTACATGGATCACACCAAACCTGTAGGAGCGAGCCTGCTCGCGATAGTGTCGACTCAATCTTTGAATGTTCAGTCCAGAGTCGAACCGCTGACAGCAACACCACGCTCAGGGAAGAACAGACGCTGCAACTCGGTGCCCGGGCTTTCGGCGCGCATGAACGCTTCGCCGACCAGGAACGCATACACGTCGCTGATTTCCATCAGTTCGACATCGGCCCGATTGAGGATGCCGCTTTCAGTGATCACCAAACGGTCACGCGGAATCCGCGGCAACAAATCCAGCGTGGTTTCCAGACTGACGTCGAAGGTGTGCAGGTTGCGGTTGTTCACGCCGACCAACGGCGTGTCGAGGGTTTTCAAGGCCCGCTCCAGTTCGTCGCCGTCATGGACTTCCACCAGCACGTCGAGGCCAACGCTTTTTGCCACCGCCGCCAGCTCGGCCATTTTCACGTCGTCCAGCGCGGAGACGATCAACAGCACGCAGTCGGCGCCCAATGCACGGGCTTCGACGATCTGATACGGATCGATCATGAAATCCTTGCGGATCACCGGCAGTTTGCACGCCGCCCGGGCCTGTTGCAGATACGCATCTGCGCCCTGAAAATAATCGATATCGGTGAGCACCGACAGGCAGGTCGCGCCGCCCTTCTCGTAGCTTCTGGCGATATCGGCAGGAACGAAGTTCTCGCGAATAACGCCTTTGCTCGGCGAAGCTTTCTTGATTTCAGCAATGACCGCTGGCTGCTTTAGCTTGGCCTGCGCCAGCAATGCCTTGGCAAAACCACGGGGTGCATCGGCCGCCTTGGCCAGACTTTCCAGCTCGGCCAGGCTCACACGAGCGCTACGCTCGGCGACTTCCTGGACTTTGCGCGCCAGAATGTTTTCCAGAACCGTCGGTACACTCATCCCTCATTCTCCACTTTGAATACCGCGGTAAATGCACCCAACTCCTCAAGTTTTTCCCGAGCGAGGCCTGTGTGCAGCGCATCGTGCGCCAGGGCAACGCCTTCTTTCAAACTGGTCGCCAGGTCGGCGGCATAGAGTGCAGCACCGGCATTGAGCACGATCATCTCGGCAGCTTTCTGACCGCTCTCGGTCTTGCGCTTGCCCAGGGCATCGCGAATCAGCTCAAGCGAAGCGGCCGGGCTTTCCACCGCCAGGCCGTGCAGGCTCTGGCTCTTCATGCCCAAATCTTCCGGCTCGACCCAATACTCGGTGATCTGGTCATTCTTCAATTCCGCCACGTAGGTCGGCGCAGCCAGACTGAATTCGTCCAGGCCGTCTTTCGAGTTCACCACCAGCACATGCTTGCTGCCCAGACGTTGCAAGACTTCAGCCAATGGCCGGCACAGCGCCTGGCTGAACACGCCCACCACCTGATGTTTCACGCCAGCCGGATTCGTAAGCGGGCCGAGCATATTGAACAGGGTACGCAGACCAAGATCCTTGCGCGGGCCGGCGGCGTATTTCATGGCTTTGTGATGAGTCTGGGCAAACATGAAACCGATGCCGACGTTGTCGATGCAACGCGCTACCTGAACCGGCGTCAGGTTCAGATAGATGCCCGCCGCCTCCAGCAGATCGGCGCTGCCGCTTTTACCCGAGACCGCACGGTTGCCGTGCTTGGCCACAGTGCAACCGGCGGCTGCCACCACAAAGGACGAAGCCGTCGAGACGTTGAAAATGTTCGCACCATCGCCGCCGGTGCCGACCACATCAACCACGCCGTCGAGGGTCTTCAGTTCGACCTTGTCCGCCAGCTCGCGCATGACCGACACGGCGCCGACGATCTCGTCGATGCTTTCGCTCTTCATGCGCATGGCCATCATGAACGCGCCGATCTGCGCGTCCGTACATTGCCCGGTCATGATCTCGCGCATCACATCGCGCATTTCATCGGTGCTGAGGTCGAGTTGATCGACGATACGGCTGAGGGCTGTCTTGATATTCATGGGAAGTCCTTAGCGCGTGCCGCCGGTTTGTTTGAGGAAGTTGGCGAACAACTCGTGGCCCTGCTCGGTCAGGATAGACTCAGGGTGAAATTGCACACCTTCGATATTCAGCGTCTTGTGGCGCAGGCCCATGATTTCGTCGACCGAACCGTCTTCAAGCTGAGTCCAGGCGGTCAGTTCCAGGCAGTCCGGCAAGGTTTCGCGCTTGACGATCAGCGAGTGATAACGCGTGACGGTCAGCGGATGGTTCAGGCCTTCGAAGACACCTTTGTCCTCGTGGAACACCGGGCTGGTCTTGCCGTGCATCACTTGGCGGGCACGAACCACATCGCCGCCGAAGGCCTGGCCGATGGATTGATGACCCAGGCACACGCCGAGAATCGGCAGTTTGCCGGCGAAATGCTTGATGACGTCAATCGAGACGCCCGCTTCAGTCGGCGTGCAAGGACCGGGCGACACAACGATGCGCTCAGGGTTGAGGGCTTCGATTTCGGCAACGGTCAGTTCATCGTTGCGCACGACTTTGACCTGGGAGCCGAGCTCACCGAGGTATTGCACAACGTTGTAGGTAAAAGAGTCGTAGTTATCGATCATCAGCAACATGGCTTGAGAACCTCTTGAATTCACGGACTATAAAGGCTGCCTTCGAATGAGCGACCCGCAGCGCTTTGTCAGCCAAAGCGACATGGCATACGGGTCACGTTCATCGGTCAGCTTTCCGGGGTTTGTTCAGCCAAGGCGACTGCGCGGAACATGGCACGACGCTTGTTCAGGGTTTCTTCCCATTCCAGCGCCGGCACCGAGTCGGCAACGATGCCGCCACCGGCCTGCACGTGCAGTTCGCCGTTCTTGATCACGGCGGTGCGAATCGCAATCGCCGTGTCCATGTTGCCGTTCCAGGCAAAGTATCCGACCGCGCCGCCATAGACGCCACGCTTGACCGGCTCCAGTTCGTCGATGATTTCCATCGCGCGAATTTTCGGTGCGCCGGACAAGGTGCCCGCCGGCAGGATCGCCCGCAATGCGTCCATTGCCGTCAGCCCGGCTTTCAGTTGCCCGGTGACGTTGGAAACAATGTGCATCACGTTGGAGTAACGCTCGATAACCATTTTCTCGGTGAGCTTCACCGAGCCGATTTCCGATACGCGACCGGTGTCGTTACGACCCAGGTCGATCAGCATCAGGTGTTCGGCGATTTCCTTGTGGTCGGAGAGCAGGTCTTTCTCCAGCGCCAGGTCCGCCTCTTCGTTGGCCCCACGCGGACGGGTGCCGGCAATCGGGCGAACGGTGATCAGATTGTCTTCGACCCGCACCAGCACTTCCGGTGAACTGCCGACGACGTGGAAGTCGCCGAAGTTGAAGAAGTACATATAAGGCGTCGGGTTGAAGCAACGCAGCGCCCGGTACAGATCAATCGGCGCCGCCTTGAAGTCGATCGACATGCGCTGGGACGGCACGACCTGCATGCAGTCACCGGCCAGGATGTATTCCTTGATGGTGTCGACGGCTTTTTCGTAATCGTCCTGGGTAAAACTGGAGCGGAACACCGGGTCAGCCGATTGTTGCTTGCTGAAGTCCAGGCCTCGGCGCGGGGTGATTGGCTGGCGGAGTTTTTCCAGCAGCTCTTGCAGGCGCGCCTGACCTTGCTCGAAGGCATCGTCCTGCGACGGGTCGGCCAGGACAATCGCGTGCATTTTGCCGGCGAGGTTGTCGAACACCACCACTGCATCGGACACCATCAGCAGAATGTCCGGCACGCCCAGCGGATCCGGGTTCGGGCACTTGCCCAGACGCTTCTCCACATAGCGCACGCAGTCGTAACCGAAATAACCCACCAGGCCGCCGTTGAAGCGTGGCAGGCCGGGGATGGTCGGTACGTTGTAACGGGCTTTGAATTCCTCGACGAACGCCAGCGGGTCTTCCGCTTCATGGCTTTCGATCTCGACGCCGTCATGGGTCACGCTGATGTGATGGTCATGAACCCGCAGCACAGTGCGGCACGGCAGGCCGATGATCGAGTAACGGCCCCACTTCTCCCCGCCCTGCACGGATTCGAGCAAGTAGGAATTGGGCTCGTCGGCCAGTTTCAGGTAGATCGACAGCGGCGTGTCGAAGTCGGCCAGGGTTTCGCAGGCAAGCGGGATGCGGTTATAGCCGGCAGCGGCCAAACGCAGGAATTCTTCGCGGATCATGGGGTAGCCTCGTGGCTTGAGGTGCTAACAGTCAGGTATGCAAACGCGCCGGTAGACCGGCCAGGAACAAGTCAGGCGCGCCAACGCCAGCGGGCCAGGGCCTTGATGACTTTCATCCAGAGTTTGCGGGTGACCACCACGATGGCGTTTCCAGAAGGGGGTTGAACAGCGTCGGCCAACGTTATCTCAGCGGCCGGATCCAGGCAACCGGGAATTAACTTGCGCAGGTCGTCGATGACCAGCGCCGGCGACTCTTCGGCAATCGGCCGACCGTGGTTATAACCATAACTGAGGGCCACGCATTTGACCCCCGCCGCTTTCGCCGCCAGCACATCGCTGCGCGAATCGCCGACAAACAGCGATTGCGACGCCGGGATGTTGGCCATTTTCATCACGAAAAACAGCGCAGCCGGGTCAGGCTTCTTCTGCGGCAGGGTATCGCCGCCGATGATCCATTTGAAATAGCGGCCGATTTTCATCTGATCCAGCAACGGCGCGACGAAGCGCTCCGGCTTGTTGGTGATCAGCGCCATCTCCACGCCTTGCTTGTTCAGCCACTTGAGGGTGTCACGCACGCCGGGGTAAACCACCGTCAGGTCGTGACCGTCCTCGTAAAAGCCGTTGAACAATTCCAGGGCATGTTCAGCCTCGACATCATCGACACCTTCGGCGTCGATGTGATTGGCCAAGGCCCGGCGCACCAGCATGTGCACGCCGTTGCCGACCCAGTCACGCACCGATTCGATGCCGACAGGCTGGCGCCCGAGTTTGAGCAGCATGTTATCCACCGCCGCGGCGAGGTCAGGGACCGAATCGACCAGCGTGCCGTCCAGATCGAACATCACCAGCCGTGGCAGACGCCCCGGGAACAGCTGCTCAAAGCCACTCATGGACGGGCCAGCGCCAGTTCGGAACGCATCTTCTCGATGACTTCCTGGTAGTTCGGCGCGTTGAAGATCGCCGAGCCGGCCACGAAGGTATCGGCACCAGCCGCCGCGATTTCACGAATGTTGTTCACGTTCACGCCGCCGTCGATTTCCAGGCGGATGTCACGGCCCGAGGCATCGATCAATGCGCGTGCTTCACGCAGCTTGTCGAGGGTGCCGGGGATGAACTTCTGCCCGCCGAAGCCCGGGTTGACGCTCATCAGCAGGATCATGTCGACCTTGTCCATCACGTACTTGAGTACGTCCAGCGGGGTCGCCGGGTTGAACACCAGGCCCGACTTGCAGCCGCCTTCGCGGATCAGTTGCAGGGAACGGTCGACGTGCTGCGTGGCTTCCGGGTGGAAGGTGATGTACGTCGCGCCGGCCTCGATGAAGTCGCCAACGATGCGGTCAACCGGGCTGACCATCAGGTGCGCGTCGATCGGCGCGGTTACGCCGTACTTGCGCAGCGCGGCACAGACCATCGGGCCGATGGTCAGGTTCGGCACGTAGTGGTTGTCCATGACATCGAAGTGCACGAAGTCGGCGCCGGCGGCCAGAACGTTGTCCACTTCTTCACCCAGGCGGGCGAAGTCGGCGGAGAGAATCGACGGAGCAATTACGAAGGGCTGCATGACGCACCTTTTCTGAGCAGAATCACGATGGCGCGCATTGTATACCTCATGCTTTGACGCGCGCACCGTAAGGACGATGATCAGTAGGCCGCGCGGTAGATCTTCTCGATATCAATCGCACTCAGTTTGCGTGGATTGTTGCGCATCAGGCGCTCGATACCCGCTGCTTCCAGGGCCAAGGCCGGAATCGCATCCTCTGGAACACCGAAACTGCGCAGGCCCGACGGGATTTCTACCGCTGCGCACAACGCGGTCATCGCCTCGACGGCTTTGTCCGCAGCGTCATTGGCGCTCAGATGAGCGGTCTTCACGCCCATGGCTTCGGCAATATCCTGCATGCGCTCGACGCAGGCCATCTTGTTCCAGGTCATGACGTACGGCAGCAACAAGGCGTTGCTGACGCCGTGGGCGATGTTGAAACGTCCGCCCAGCGGATACGCCAGCGCATGCACCGCACCGACCCCGGCATTGCCAAACGCCATGCCGGCCATCAGGCTGGCGGTGGCCATGTCTTCACGCGCCTGCAGATTGGAAGGATTGGCGTAGGCCTTGGGTAACGCCTGGGTGATCAACTTGATCGCGCCGATGGCCAGTGCGTCGGTAATCGCTGAAGCATTGAGGGACAAATAAGATTCGATGGCGTGCACCAGCGCATCGACGCCACTGGCGGCGGTGACACTGCGTGGGCAGGTCAGGGTCATTTGCGGGCTGACCAGCGCCACGTCCGGCAACAGATAGTCGCTGATGATGCCCTTTTTCAGTTGCGCGACCTTGTCGGAGAGGATCGCGACGTTGGTCACTTCCGAGCCGGTGCCGGCGGTGGTCGGGATGGCGATCAGCGGCGGGCCCTTGCGCGGCACCTGGTCGATGCCGAACAGATCCTCCAGCGCGCCGTGATAACCGGCATACGCGGCAACACTTTTGGCGATGTCGATCGCGCTGCCGCCGCCCAGGCCGATCAGCCCGTCGTGCCCGCCTTCACGGTAAACGCGCATGCAGTCTTCGACGATGGCGATTTCCGGGTCTGGCAGTACACGGTCGAAAATTTCGTAGCTACGGTCCCCCAACTGCGCGAGCGCCAGCTCCACCGTGCCGGACTTGACCAGCGCGGCGTCGGTGACGATCAGCGGGTTGTCGATGTCCAGGCGCGTGAGCTCGGCGGACAGTTGCTCGATGGCAGCAGCGCCGGTGATCAGTTTGTGTGCGATTTTGAAAGAGGAAAGACTCATCGTGCGCAGCCTCTTATAGATAGGGGAGCTGGGCACAATAGTAGCTGGGGATTGGGGTTTGTCTGCTATTCAGGGCGTGAATGATCAAACATGGGAACAACACAAATCTAATGTAGGAGCGAAGCTTGCTCGCGAAGGGGCCATGTCAGTCAACATCGATGCTGAATGTTCCGGCCTCTTCGCGAGCAAGCTTCGCTCCTACAAAATCAAAAACTAATCAGACCTGGGCGGTGCGCAGTTTTTCGCTGCGGCCACGCAGCCATTCCAGGGTCAGCAGCAGGATCACCGAGAAGGCGATCAGCAGCGTTGCCGCGGCGGCAATCGTCGGGCTGAGGTTTTCGCGGATACCGCTGAACATCTGCCGTGGCAAGGTCGCTTGCTCGGGACCGGCGAGGAACAACGTCACCACCACTTCATCGAACGAGGTCGCGAAGGCAAACAGTGCACCGGAGATCACACCCGGAGCAATCAGCGGCAAGGTCACGCGGCGGAACGCGGTCAGCGGCGAAGCACCGAGGCTGGCAGCGGCGCGCACCAGGTTGTGGTTAAACCCCTGCAACGTTGCCGACACCGTGATGATCACAAACGGCACACCCAACACCGCGTGCACCACGATCAACGAGAAGAAGCTGTTGCCCAGGCCCAGCGGTGCAAAGAACAGATAACTCGCGACACCGATGATCACCACCGGCACCACCATCGGCGAAATCACCAACGCCATCACCAGCGCCTTGCCCGGGAAGTCGCCCCGAGTCAGGCCAATCGCCGCCAGCGTACCGAACACCATCGCCAGCACGGTCGCCGCCGGGGCGACGATGATGCTGTTCTTCAGTGCACGCATCCATTCCGCCGAGGCGAAGAAATCCTGATACCAGTGCAGCGAAAAACCTTGCAGCGGATACACCAGGAAACTGCCCGAGTTGAACGACAACGGGATGATCACCAACACCGGCAGAATCAGGAACAGCAAAATCAAGCCGCAGAGAATCCGCAAGCTGTAGAACCACACCCGTTCGATGGGCGACATATAAGGACTCAGCATTTCGATTCTCCCCTTAGCTCAGGCGCAGGCGACTGGCGCCCACCAGCCAGCTGTAAATCAGATAAAGCACCACGGTCGCCAACAGCAGCAGCCCACCGAGTGCGGTCGCCATGCCCCAGTTGATGCTGGTGTTGGTGTAGAAGGCGACGAAGTAACTGACCATCTGATCGTTCGGGCTGCCCAGCAAGGCCGGGGTGATGTAGTAGCCGATGGCGAGGATGAACACCAACAGACAGCCGGCGCCGACACCGGCATAGGTCTGCGGGAAGTACACCCGCCAGAAACTGGCGAACGGGTGGCAACCGAGGGAAATCGCGGCGCGCATGTAGGTCGGCGAGATGCCTTTCATCACGCTGTAGATCGGCAGGATCATGAACGGCAGCAGGATGTGCACCATCGAGATGTAAACCCCGGTGCGGTTGAACACCAGCTCCAGCGGCTTATCGATGATGCCCATGGCCATCAGGCCGCTGTTGATCAGCCCGCCCGATTGCAGCAATACGATCCACGCGGCGACGCGCACCAGAATCGAGGTCCAGAACGGCAGCAACACCAGGATCATCAGCAGGTTGCTTTGACGCGACGGCAGATTCGCCAGCAGGTAAGCCAACGGATAGGCGAGCACCAGGCAAATGGCGGTGATGATCAGGCCCATCCAGAAGGTGCGGGCGAAGATGTCGAGGTAAATCGCCTGATCGGGCGTGGCCGGGGCGATTTCGCCGAGGTCGTCGATGCGGTGATCGACCGCGGCCAGCAAGTAGTACGGCGTGATGTTGCTGGTGTTGCGGCGCACCGCTTGCCAGTAGGCCGGGTCGCCCCAACGCTCGTCGAGCCCTTCCAGCGCGTCTTTATAAGAGGCCGGTTCGGTCGCGAACGGCAAGGCGCGGGCGGTTTTGGTCAGCAGGCTGCGATAGCCGGCCAATTCCATGTTCAAGCGCTTGGACAGGTCGCCCAGGGTCTGATTCTTGCGCGCTTCAGCGAGGTCTTCGCTGGCCGCTTTGTAAACCGGTTCAGCGGGCAGGCCACGGCCGTCCCAGCTGGCGATGGCCGCCACGGTGCGCGGCATGCCGCCGACCACTTCCGGGTTACCAACACTTTTGTAGAGCAGCGCCACGATGGGCACCAGGAACACCAGCAACAGAAACAGCACCAATGGCGCGATCAAGGCCTGGGCCTTCCAGCGGTTGATCCGCTCGGCGTGCTTGAGCCGCTGCTTCAAGGTGGGGTCAGTGCCCGCGTTCAGGGGAATGGCGGTGGCCATGGCGTACTCCGGAAATCTTTGATCGTTACAGAGGCGGCATCCATTGACCGCGAGGCCGCCTCTGTTCTTGATAACTACACATCACCCCCCGTAGGAGCGAAGCTTGCTCGCGAAGGCAGCGTGTCAGTCAACATTGATGTTGAATGTGCTGACGTCTTCGCGGGCGAGCCTCGCTCCTACGGGAGTCGATAAGCCCACGGGGTGGTCTTATTTCGCAGCCCAGGAATTGAAGCGCTGCTCCAGTTGCTCGCCGTTGTCAGCCCAGAAGCTGACGTCGATCTGCACTTGGTTGGCGATGTTTTCCGGGGTGGTCGGCATGTCTTTCAGGACATCCTTGGACAACAGCGGTACGGCTTGGGTGTTGGCCGGGCCGTAGGCGATGTTTTCCGAGTAGGTCTTCTGCTGCTGCGGCGCCACCGAATACGCGATGAATTTCTTCGCCGCTTCAGCACGTGCCTTGTCCAGGCCTTTTGGAATGGCCCATGCGTCGAAGTCGTAGATACCGCCATTCCACACGACTTTCAGGTTGCTTTCTTTCTGCACGGCAGCGATCCGGCCGTTGTAGGCCGAGCTCATGACCACGTCACCGGAGGCGAGGTATTGCGGCGGTTGTGCGCCGGCTTCCCACCACTGGATGTTTGGTTTCAGCTCATCAAGCTTCTTGAACGCGCGGTCCTGACCGTCTTTGCCGGCCAGCACTTTGTAGACGTCTTTCGGCGCAACGCCGTCGGCCATCAGTGCGAATTCCAGGGTGTACTTGGCGCCTTTACGCAGGCCGCGCTTACCCGGGAATTTCTTGGTGTCCCAGAAATCCACCCAGCTGGTGGGTGCGGAGGCCAGCTTGTCGGCGTTGTAGGCCAACACGGTCGACCACACGAAGAAACCTACGCCGCAAGGCTGGATAGCGCCTTTGACGTAGTCTTCGGTCTTGCCGAACAGCGCCGGGTCGAGTTGCTCGAACATGTCTTCGTCGCAACCGCGGGACAGTTCTGGCGACTCAACTTCCACCAGATCCCAGGACACGCTCTTGGTGTCGACCATGGCTTTGACCTTGGCCATCTCGCCGTTGTACTCGCCCGCCACGATCTTGCCGTTACCCGCCGCTTCCCACGGTGCGTAGAAGGCTTTGACCTGCGCGGCCTTGTTCGCCCCGCCAAAGGACACCACGGTCAGGTCCGGGCCCGCCGCCATCGCGTGTGCCGCACCGATCATGCCCATGACCAGGGCGGTGAATTTCAGGGATCTCAACATTTATTGTTCTCTCCACGTGCAGGGTTGGTTGAAGCAGGGGGCGATCAGTTCGCCTCTAGAAGTGGGTCGAGCGCGCGAACGTGTTCGACCTCCCAGCCAAGCGGTACCACGTCGCCGACAGCAAGCCCGGGATCGAGCTCGGCAATCGGTTGTTTCACGAAGAAGTCGGTCTTGCCGCAGACTTCCAGGCGAACCCGGACGTGGTCGCCCAGATAGATGAATTCCGCCACCCTCCCTGAGAAGCGGTTGACACAGGACTCGCTCGAACCATTGAGGCTCACGCGTTCCGGACGAATTGACAGCGTGACGGGTTCGCCGGTCTTGCCGACATTGACCGCCAGCGCTTCAACCTTTTCACCGCGACCGAGTTCGACGATGCAACGATCGCCGGTCTGGCTGTGCAGGCGGCCGTTGAGACGGTTGTTCTCGCCGATGAAGTTGGCGACGAAGGTGTTTTTCGGTTCTTCGTAGAGGCTGCGTGGAGGGGCGATCTGCTGGATTTCGCCCTGATGGAACACCGCCACGCGGTCGGACATGGTCAGGGCTTCGCCCTGGTCGTGGGTCACGTAGACCACGGTCACGCCGAGGCGCTGGTGCAGATGCTTGATCTCCATCTGCATGTGTTCGCGCAGTTGTTTGTCGAGTGCGCCGAGGGGTTCGTCCATCAGCACCAGTTGCGGCTCAAACACCAATGCACGGGCCAGGGCCACACGCTGTTGCTGACCGCCGGACAGTTGCGCCGGATAACGCTGGGCGAAGGTCTCGAGCTGAACCATGCTCAGGACACGTTTGACCCGGTCGCTGACATCGCTCTTGTTCAAGCCGCGCACGGTCAGCGGGAACGCGAGGTTCTCGGCGACGGTCATGTGCGGGAACAATGCATAGTTCTGGAACACCATGCCGATGTCGCGCTTGTGCGGCGGCACGTTGTTGATGGCGCGCCCGGCCAGGAGGATTTCACCGGCGGTCGGGGTTTCGAAACCGGCGAGCATCATCAGGCTGGTGGTCTTGCCGGAACCGGATGGCCCGAGCAACGTGAGGAACTCGCCTTTGCGAATGTCCAGGTTGAGGTCTTTGACGATCAGGTTCTCGCCGTCGTAGCTCTTTTGCACTCCACGAAAGCTGACCAGAATGTCATTGGCCCCTGCGCTTGAATCGACCTGGCTCATACCCACACCTTTGTTATTGATGACTGCTGTGGGCTAAGCCTAGTGGACGCTGGGGAGCACGCAAATCGGGGCGCAGGAGAGAATCGCCTCAGCCGGATGGAAGGTTGGGGGTAGGGATTGCCCTACAAGGATGGCGGGAATGGGTATGTCGTTTCGGGATGGGGGCAGGTGGTGAGCTGCGAGCCTTACGGAGCGGCGATAGCGGTTTTAAAGGCATGTCGCAAATGGACATGCCACAACGTTTCGTAGGAGCGAGGCTTGCCCGCGAAGGCGATCTTACTGACGCTAAAAGCTTCGCGGGCAAGCCTCGCTCCTACAGGATCCGTGGTGAATCGTGTTAGAGCAGTTTGTGTTCCATGGCGTACTTCACCAGTTCAGCCAGGGATGTGATGTTGAGTTTCTGCATCAGCCGCGCCTTGTGGGTGCTGATGGTTTTGCTGCTCAGGGCCAGTTGCTGGGCGATGTCGTTGACGTTGGCGCCCTGGGCCAGGCGTTCGAACACCGAGAATTCGCGCTCCGAGAGCAACGAATGCAGCGGCCGCGAATCGGTCAGGCCGACTTCGAAAACCATGCGGTCGGCCAGGTCCGGGTCGATGTATCGACCGCCCGCCGCGACCTTGCGGATCGCCGTCAGCAGCAGCGCCGGGTCGCTGTCCTTGGTCGCGTAACCCGCCGCGCCGACCTTCAACGCCCGGGCAGCCATTTGCGCTTCGTCGTGCATCGACAACACCAGGATCGCCGGTGGATTGTTCAGTGCGCGAATCCGCGGAATCGCTTCCAGGCCATTGACGCCCGGCATCGAGATGTCCAGCAACACCACTTCGCAAGGCACATGACGCAAGGTTTCGAGCAACTGCTCGCCATTGCTCGCCTCGCCCACCACCAGCAAGTCCTTGGCCAGGCCGATCAGTTGTTTAATACCTTCGCGAACGATGGTGTGGTCTTCGGCTACCAGTACACGGATCACGGTCTTTCTCCAGATTCAAGATCATTCGCGAGCAAGCCCGCTCCCACATTGGATTTGTGTAAATGAGCAAATCGCTGGCACACAGGGATCAAATGTGGGAGCGGGCTTGCTCGCGAAGGCGTAAGTACCATCAACACAAATTCTTCAGGCCTCATCCAAAGGTACGCGCACACTCAACGTCGTGCCCTCCCCCGGCTCACTTTCAAGCGACAGCTCCCCGCCCATGATCAACACCCGCTCGCGCATGCCCACAACCCCGAAGGATGTTGGCCGGCCAGTAGCGGCGACAAATCCTACGCCATCATCGCTGACAGTCAGACACAACTCGTCGCCCTCAAGCGTCAATGTCAGTTCAACAGTATGCGCCTGGGCATGCCGCATGACATTGGTCAGCGCTTCCTGAAGGATCCGGAACAAGCCGATCGCCTTGGCATCGCTGAGCACCGGCAAGTTCTCCGGTACTTGCACCAGACACGGAATCTGCGTGCGCGCCTCGAAACGCCGGGCCTGCCATTCGATGGCCGAAGCAATCCCGGCATCGAGAATCGGTGGCCGCAGTGCCGTGGCCACATCGCGCACCAGTTGGAACAACTGAGCGATCAAGCGCTTCATGCTGTTCAAACGTTCATTCAGACCTGGGTCGAGCTGGGCGTAGGCCAGTTCGCACATGGACGTTTCCAGTTTCAGCACGGTCAACATCTGACCCAACTCGTCGTGAACTTCCCTGGCGATGCGCGCCTTTTCCTCTTCTCGCACGCTCTCCAGGTGTGCGGACAATTCACGCAATTGCTCACGGGAGCTGGCCAGTTCCAGCTCGATGCGCTTGCTCTCGCTGATGTCCCAGACGATGCCGTCCCAGACATAGGTGCCGTCATCGAGGCGACGCGTGATGGCCTTGATCTCGGCCCAACGCTGATCGCCCTGGCGCGTGAGAATCCGCCCTTGCCACGACCAGTCACTGTCAGTGTCCAGCGCATGATCCTGCGTCTGGTGGTAACTGGCCTTGTCGTCCGGATGCACCAGGCTGCGCAGGCCTTTGTCGCGGTGGGCCAGGGTCGCCGGCGAGTAACCGACCAGGCTCTCGCTGCCCTCACTGATGTAGGCAAAGTCGATCTGCCCTGTCATCGGTGCCCGCTCCAGGCGAAAGACCAATCCCGGTACGTTGGCAGCGATCCCTTGCAGACGCGCCTCGCTTTCCTGCAACGCGGCCAGCGCACGACGACGCTCGGTGACGTCGTTGAGGTAGACCACCAGGTATTCGCCATCGCGAAAACGCAGGAAGCTCAACGACACATCCGTCGGCAGAATACTGCCATCGGCTCGCAGGCAATTGGTTTCAAAGCTGAGAGGCCCTTCTTCACTGGCGCGGGCGCGTTTCCACAGGTTCAGCCAGCGGTCCATGTGCAGACCCGGTTCAAAGTCGATCAACGGCCGATCGATGATGCCACCCGACGGATAGCCGAGCATGGTTTCCGCGGCGCGGTTGGCGTAGCGCACATGGCTGTCCCAGTTGACCCAGAGAATGCCAACGGTGCTCTGGTCGATAGAAAACTGGGTGAGGCGCAGCGCTTCTTCGCTGGCGGCACGCAAGGCAATGTCTTCCCGTGCTACCAGCAACCGCTGCTCAAGACTGTGTTGCTGCCGACGCTGCCAGACCACGATCGCCATGCAGCTCAGCATCAACACCGCCAACAGCAGGCAGAGGTTCTGCCAGAAACCCGGCGACTCGGTCAGTCGCGGGTATTTGGCTTGCAGCCATTGGTTGTGCAGTTGTTCCAGGTCTTTGGCGGGGATCGCCCGCAGCGCGCTTTCGATGATGCCGGCGAGTTCCGGCCAGTCCCGCCGTGTAGCCACGCGCAGCAGTTGCGGCAGGCCAATATCACCGACCACCACCAACCCGGCAAACTCCGGTTCGACAGACAAACGCCCGAATTGCGCTTCGTCGACCACGGCATAACTGGCCTGCTGACTCAACAACAGTTGCAGTGCCTGACGCTCGATCGGCACGCCCTGGAGGTTCAAGTGCGGGTAATTGCTGCGCAGGTAATCGGCGGTGGCGCTGGGCATGCGTACGGCGACGCGGGTCTGGCTATCGAGTTTTTCCAACTCGACCACGCCGGCGCCCTTCTGGTCGCTGACCACCAGTTGCGGCACCCGCATGTATGGATCGGAAAACTGCCACAGGCGCAGGCCGCCGGGGGTTTGCGCCAACCCCGGAGCGATGTCGATTTCACCTTCGCGCGCGGCGGCTTCCAGTTGCGCAAGGTCGGGATAGTTACGCCAGCTCAGCTCGACCTTGAGCGCTTTTGCCAGCCATTTCATCAGCTCGACGTTAACCCCGGACAACCGCTGCAAGCGGCGATCGTATTGCGCATAGGGCACTTGCAACACCAGTCCGACGCGTAATTCATTATGTTGCGCGAGCCATTGCTGTTGGCTCGCAGACAACTGCGCGATGTGCTCCGGTGGCGCAGGCGCCGCCCAGCCCATCAAGGGAAACCACAAACAGCCGATAACCCACAGACAGCAAAAACGCATCATTGAAATCTCACACACTGACAAATACTGACCAACCCATTAGGCTGCCGGAACCACTTCTGGCCTGGAATATCCGATGCCCCCTGTCTACCGCCTGGCACTGCCAGCATTGTGCCTGTCGCTGATCCTGCCTTGCGCCTTTTCCGTCGAGGCCGCAGACCCGGCACCGGCCGCCGCGGAAAAACCCGCAGAAGAAAAACCGGTTGAACGTCAGCCGCTGCTTGAGCGTAGTCAGGAAGAAGCGGCAGCACTTGAGCGAAAAATCCCCGCTCAGGAACAGCAACAACTCCAAGCCGGCAGCGACACGTTTCTGGCCTTGTGGAAACCGGCCAATACCGCTGACCCCAAGGGTGCGGTGATTATCATCCCGGGCGCGGGCGAAACCGTTGACTGGCCGCAGGCAATCGGCCCGTTGCGGCGCCAATTGCCGGACGCCGAGTGGAGCAGCCTGAGTATCACCTTGCCAGACGTGCAAAGCGATGCCATTGCGCCACGTATTGTTGAAGTAACGCCATCGCCCAAAGCACCCGATGCCGGCAGCAAGGACTCGACCACGGCGGCGCCCATCGAGCAGGCGGCGGGCGGTGAAGCGGAGGTGGCCGACAAGGCCATTGCTGAAACCAGCGATGAACAGGTCAAAGCTGACGCCGAACGAATTTTTGCACGCATCGATGCGGCTGTTGCCTACGCCGAACAGCAGAGCGCTCGCAGCATCGTGGTGCTGGGGCATGGCACCGGCGCTTACTGGGCCGCGCGTTATCTAAGCGAGAGGCAGCCCTCGCAAGTCGAGAAGTTCGCGATGGTCGCCGCGCAGACGCCCGTGGCAGCGAAACCTGGCCTGGCTGAGCTGACGCCGACACTAAAACTGCCCACCGCCGACATCTTCTATAAGGACAAGCCGCTGGACCGCAATGCAGCTCTGGAACGCTTGCAGGCCAGCAAGCGCTTGAAGGGTTCGGCGTTCAGTCAGGTATCGCTCAAGGCGTTGCCGGGTGACTCGAAAGCAGAGCAAGAGCAGTTGGTTCGCCGGGTGCGGGGCTGGTTGAATCCTCAGGCTGCGGCGGACTGATAGACCGAGGCGCGCCCTTCGCGGGCAAGTCGGATCGCCGCACCGCTCGCTCCTACAGGACTTCATCGTACCTGTAGGAGCGAGGCTTGCCCGCGAAGGCGTCATCACTGACGACGCATCACTTGAAATCCCGCCGCTGACGAATCAACGTATAGGCGTTATGCAATTCGCGCGTCTTGTCCGTCGCCTCGCGCACCTGCAACGCTGTCGCACCGCTGCCGGCAATTTTGTCCGGATGATGACGACTCAGCAGGCGCCGATAGGCGCGTTTGATCTGCGCCGGTTCGGTGGTGGCAGACACACCCAACAGCGACAACGCTTCCTGATAAGTAATGGCAGTGCCGGCCGACGATTGCTTGTGCGGCTCATAGTCAGACGCCAGCGCCTGCACCTGGTACGACGTCCAGCCCAGCCATTTACCCCATTGGCGAATCAATTCGCGCTCGGCATGCCCGGCACGACCATCGGCCCAGACCATTCGCCAACAGGCGCGCAATACGCCTTCCGCCGCGTGGGGTTGCTCACTCAAGCGTCGCAGATAACCACGCAACCGGTCACGGCCCGACTTGCCGCGGTTGAACGCGGCAATCGCCCGACGCTTGGCCGACTCGGACATGTCCAGTGCCTGCATTTCCAGGCGCGCCTGCTGGATATGCCCGTCGACCACTCGCCCATCGCATTTGGCCAGCCGTCCCAGCAATACGAACAGCAGCTCATCGTTGCGCAGCACCGGCCTGCCACCGAGCTTTTCACGCAAATGCCCCCACGAATGCAATTGCAGGTGCCGATCCAGCGCCTGCCCCAATAAAGCGCCGAGCAAGGCCCCCGGAATGCTGGCAATGGCAAAGCCCGCTCCGGCTCCAATCAGAGTCCCTGGCCACAGCATCTCAGCGACTCGCTTCAATCAGAGTTTCAACTTCCGCCAGACGCTCGTGAGTTCCGACATCCACCCACCGTCCGCTCAGCCGCTCACCCGAGACTTGCCCATCGGCCATGGCCGTGCGCAGCAGCGGTGCAAGCTTGAACGCCCCGGCGGTGTGCCCGTCGAACAGCTGCGGATGCAACACTGCAATGCCGCTGTAAGTCAGGGTCGGCGAATCTGCCTGGCCGTCGTGCACTTGCCCGTCGACCAGCGTGAAATCGCCTGCCGGGTGGTGGCTCGGGTTATCCGCCAACACCAGATGCGCCAGGCCGCTGATGGGTTGATGCAAGACGCTGAAGTCATAGTCGGTCCAGATATCACCGTTGACCACCACAAACGCCTCATCACCCAACAATGGCAATGCACGGAAAATCCCGCCACCGGTCTCCAGCGGTTCACCTTCGGGCGAGTACTGGATACTCACGCCATAACGCGAGCCATCGCCCAGATAGTCTTCGATCTGCTGTCCCAGCCAGGCATGGTTGATCACGATTTCGGTAAACCCGGCAGCGGCCAGCGCGCGCAGGTGATACTCGATCAGCGGCACCCCGCCAGCGCGGACCAGCGGTTTTGGCGTGGTCAGGGTCAGCGGGCGCATGCGCTCGCCTTTGCCCGCAGCCAGAATCATTGCCTTCATGCATTCACTCCAGCACGCAGACTCAGCAGCAACACATCCAGTTCCGCCAGTTCAGGACGGCGGGCGATCACTGCTTCTATATAAGCAAAGAAGCGCGGCACGTCGGCGAGGTAACGCGGCTTGCCATCGCGATGGCAGATGCGGGCGAAGATACCGATGACTTTCAGGTGACGCTGCACGCCCATCAGGTCGCTGGCGCGCAGGAAGTCTTCGAAGTCTGGCTGGACGGGAATGCCGAGGGCACCCGCTTGCTGCCAGTAATCTTGCAGCCAACCGTGCACACGCTCCTCGGGCCAGCTCAGGAACGCGTCCTTGAACAGGCAGGTCACGTCATAGGTCACCGGGCCATAGACCGCATCCTGGAAATCCAGCACGCCGGGATTCGGCTCGCTGAGCATCAGGTTGCGCGGCATGTAGTCGCGATGCACCAGGACTTTCGGTTGCGCCAGGGCGCTGTCGATCAGCAGCTGCGACACGTTCTGCCAGAGCATTTGCTGCGCAGCGTCGAACTCGATGCCCAACTCACGCTTCACAAACCACTCGGGGAACAATTCCAGCTCGCGACGCAGCAGCGCCACGTCATAACTCGGCAGCGGAGCAACCATCGGCAACTGCTGAAAAGCCAACAGAGCCTGCAAGGCATCCTTGAACAAATCGTCGGCATTTTCGCTGTCGATAACGTCCAGATAGGTCTTGTTGCCCAGGTCATTGAGCAAAAGAAAACCGCGCTCGAGGTCTTCGGCATAAATTTTCGGCACATTTATTCCGGATTTCGCCAGCAAAAAAGCGATATCCACGAAGGGTTTGCAGTTTTCCTGGGGCGGCGGCGCGTCCATTACGACGAAACTTTTGCCGCCGCCTTCCCAACGGAAATAGCGCCGAAAACTCGCATCACTGCTGGCCGCGGTCAACGTGGCCGGGGGTACGGCGCCCCACCTCTGCTCTGCAAAGAGGGTCGCCAACTGCTCATCGAGCCAAACTTTCAGGTGTTGCAAACGTACATCTTGGTCAGGCATTGCAAGGGTCTCCGACGGCGCTAGCCGTCAAGCGGGTCATGCTTTATTATCCAGCATCTTTTTCAGACCATCGAGAGGCGTGCGGCCCACACCGCGGGCAGATGGCACGCAGGAAGCCCGGACTAATAAGATGGCATTGAAATCCCCCGCGTTTCGTAAAAAATTTCCGTTGTTGGTCACTGGCAGTCTGCTGGCCCTGCAACCTCTAGCCACTTCGTTCGTGGTCGCCGCGGAACAGTATGACTGCTCAGTCTCTGCTTCGGGTGCCTGGAACTGTGCGCCCAAGACGTCGGCGGCTGCATTGCCACCGCGTCCCATCCATGAGGGCAGCGCAGTCTCCGCAACCGGTGAAGCACCTACCGAGAGCGGCGCCAGTGAAGACACCGGCACCAAGCCTGTGCTGGTCACCGAATCCAAAGGCCGCGCCCTCAAGTCCCGTAGCGCAGACTACAGTCACCTCGACTGGGTTCCGCGCGAGAATCTCACTGCAGCGCAATTGGCCGAAACCGGTCCTTACTGCTCTGGTTCCTATATCGAACCAATTCGTCCTGGCATGAATGACAAGACGAATAAAAGTGACGCCCCGACGTTTGTCGGTGCCAAGGCTTCTCGCTACAAGCAGGATGAACAGATCGCTACCCTGGCCGGTGACGTGGTCCTGCGTCAGGGCAGCATGCAGGCCGAAGCCGACGAAGCGAACCTCTACCAGGCCGAGAGCCGTGGCGAGCTGGACGGCAACGTGCGCATTCGCGACAACGGCGCGCTGATCGTCGGCGACCACGCCGAAGTGCAGCTCGACACCGGCGAAGCCAAGGTCGACAACGCCGAATACGTGATGCACAAATCCCGTATCCGCGGTAACGCGCTGTACGCCAAGCGTGCCGAAAACGCGATCATCCGCCTCAAGGATGGTACGTACACCACGTGCGAACCGAACAGCAACGCCTGGCAGCTCAAGGGCAACAACATCACCTTGAACCCGGCGACCGGTTTCGGTACCGCGACCAACGTGACGCTGCGGGTCAAGGACATTCCGGTTCTGTACACGCCGTACATCTACTTCCCGATCGACGACCGTCGTCAGTCCGGCTTCCTGCCGCCAACCATTGGCAGCGGCAGCGACACTGGCTTCCTGTTGGTCACCCCGTACTACTTCAACCTGGCGCCGAACTACGACGCCACGTTGTACCCGCGCTACATGAGCAAGCGCGGCCTGTTGATGGAAGGCGAGTTCCGTTACCTGACCAAGTCCACCGAAGGTCAGTTCGGCGCCGCGTACCTCAACGACGAGAACGACGATCGCAAGCTTCAAACGGATTCCGAAAAAACCCGCTACATGTACAACTGGCAGCACAAGGGCGGTCTCGACTCGCGAGTATTCACGCAGGTCGACTACACCAAGATCAGCGATCCGTATTACTTCCAGGATCTGCAGACCGACCAGCTTGGCGTGAAGTCGTCCGATTACGTGAACCAGCAGGGCTCTGTCAGCTATCGTGGCGACAGCTACGTTGCACGCCTCAATGCCCAGGCCTATCAGCTGGCGACCGTATCGAACATCACACCGTACGACCGCTTGCCACAGCTCACCTTCAACGGTCAGTTGCCAACGCACCCGAACGGTTTGAATTTCGACTACGAAACAGAAATCGTGCGATTCGAGCGCGACCTGAAAACGGGCTCGTTCTCCGATGAAGACGGCAACCTGTCGCCTCGTCTGGACACCAACGTAGCGGGCCTGGCTCGTGCCAACGGTAATCGTCTGAACCTCAAGCCAGGCGTGAGCCTGCCGCTGGACTGGACGTATGGCTTCGTCAAGCCATCGCTCAAATATCAATACACCCAGTACGACCTGGATCTCGATGGCACCGGTAAAAACGACCTCCTGACGAACCGCAATAACGCTTCGGCGCTTGGCGAGTCGTTCAGCAGCTCGCAAAACCGCGGCGTCCCGATCGCCAGCGTCGACAGCGGCCTGTATTTCGATCGCAACACCTCCTGGTTCGGCAAGAACTACCGCCAGACCTTGGAACCACGCCTGTTCTACCTGTATGTCCCTGAAGAAGACCAGAAGGACATTCCGGTTTTCGACACCGGCGAGTACACCTTCAACTATGCGTCGCTGTTCCGCGACAACCGCTTCTCGGGCTCCGACCGCGTCGGCGACGAGAACAAACTGTCGCTGGGCGTGACCAGCCGCTGGATCGAAGAAAACGGCTTTGAACGTCAACGCATCAGCGTCGGCCAGGCCTTGTACTTCAAGGATCGCGAAGTCCAGTTGCCGGGTATCGACGCAAAAACCCGCGCAGATGCGCAGGCCAACGTTTCTCCGTATGCGCTGGAATACGAATACCGCTGGAACCGCGATTGGCGCACGACTGCCGATTACAACTGGGATCCGGACAGCCACAGCCCTCGCTCGGGCAGTGCGATGTTCCACTACCAGCCTGAAGACAACCCGAACAAGGTCATCAACGCCGGCTATCGCTATCGCAATGACCAGGTCCGTTACGACCAGAACACCGGCCAATGGTCGGTGGGCGGTGGTGACTACGGCACGCCGGGCACCCCGGGTTACGTGAAGGACTACTACAAGATCCAGCAGCACGACTTCTCGGTGATCTGGCCGATCGTGCCGCAATGGAACGCCATCAGCCGCTGGCAGTATGACTACAACCAGAACCGTACCCTGGAAGCCTTCGGTGGTTTCGAGTACGACAACTGCTGCTGGAAACTGCGCCTGATCAACCGTTACTGGGTTTCCTATGACGAATTCAGTCAGGAAGTTCCGCAAAACGAAAAAGGCGACCATGGCATCTTCCTCCAAATCGTTCTGAAAGGTCTCGGCGGCGTTGTTGGCCAAAAAGTAGAGAGCTTCCTCGACAAAGGCATCCAAGGTTATCGTGAACGTGAAGACCAAGCTTTCTGATTGTCTGCGCCCGCTGATGCTGGGCGCGCTGTTCCTGGGTACTGCGGCGAATGCCGCGGTACAGTCCATCGATAAAGTGGTGGCCATTGTCGACAACGATGTGGTCATGCAGAGCCAGCTGGACCAACGTGTTCATGAAGTTCAGCAAACCATCGCCAAACGCGGTTCTGCTGCGCCGCCGGCCAGCGTGCTGGATCAGCAGGTGCTTGAGCGCCTGATCGTCGAAAACCTGCAACTGCAGATCGGCGAACGCTCCGGCATTCGCATCACCGATGAAGAGCTGAATCAGGCGGTCGGCACCATTGCCCAGCGCAATAACATGTCGATCGATCAATTCCGCGCGGCCCTGACTCGTGATGGCCTGTCTTATGAAGACGCTCGCGAGCAGATTCGTCGTGAAATGATCATCAGCCGCGTGCGTCAACGCCGTGTGGCTGAGCGCATTCAAGTGTCCGAGCAGGAAGTGAAGAACTTCCTCGCTTCCGACCTTGGCAAAATGCAGCTGTCCGAAGAGTTCCGCTTGGCCAACATCCTGATTCCTACACCGGAAAGTGCTAATTCCGATGCGATTCAGAGTGCTGCCAAACAGGCCGACGCGGTTTACCAGCAGCTCAAGCAAGGCGCTGACTTCGCTCAGTTGGCAATCGCCAAATCCGCCAGCGAAACCGCACTGGAAGGCGGCGACATGGGCTGGCGTAAAGCCGCTCAATTGCCACCTCCGTTCGATCGCATGCTGAGCACCATGTCGGTCGGCGATGTCACCCAGCCGATGCGTACGCCGGGCGGCTTCATCATCCTGAAGATCCTCGACAAGCGTGGCGGCGAGACCCAGACCCGTGACGAAGTACACGTGCGTCATATCCTGGTCAAACCTAGCCCGATCCGCGACGAAGCAAAAACCAAGGCCCTGGCCCAATCGCTCTACACCCGTATCGAATCGGGCGAAGATTTCGGCGAACTGGCGAAAAGCTTCTCGGAAGACCCGGGTTCCGCCCTCAACGGCGGCGACCTGAACTGGATCGACCCGAATGCATTGGTGCCCGAGTTCCGCGAAGTGATGGCCAAGACCCCGCAAGGTCAGCTGTCCAAGCCGTTCCAGACCCAATATGGCTGGCACGTCCTGGAAGTCCTTGGCCGCCGCGCCACGGACAGCACCACCCAGGCCCGTGAGCAGCAAGCAATGACCGTACTGCGTAACCGCAAATACGACGAAGAGCTGCAAACCTGGCTGCGTCAGATCCGTGACGAAGCGTACGTAGAGATCAAACTCCCTGGTGCAGACCAGGCAGCGCAGTGAAACCCCAACGTTTCGCGCTGACACCCGGCGAACCGGCCGGCATAGGTCCTGACCTGTGCCTGCTGGTTGCCTCGCAAGCCCAGCCACATCCCTTGATTGCCATTACCAGCCGCGACCTGCTCCTTGAGCGGGCCGCGCAGCTGGGCGTGGCTGTTGATTTGCTGCCGGTGACCCCGGACAGCTGGCCGGATGTCCCCGCGCCAGCCAACAGCCTGTATGTCTGGGATACACCGCTCAATGCGCCGGTGACTGCCGGTCAACTCGACAAAGCCAATGCCGCTTTCGTACTGGAAACCCTGACCCGCGCTGGTCAGGGCTGCCTGGACGGGCACTTCGCTGGCATGATCACCGCCCCTGTGCACAAGGGCGTGATCAACGAATCGGGTATCGCCTTTTCCGGGCATACAGAATTTCTCGCCGACCTGACGCAGACCGCGCAAGTAGTGATGATGCTTGCGACCCGCGGATTGCGCGTGGCGCTGGTCACCACTCACCTGCCCCTTCGCGAGATTGCCGATGCAATCACACCGGAGCGTCTGGAGCGGGTCACGCGGATTCTGCATGCCGACCTGCAACAAAAATTCGGCATCGCCCAGCCGCG
The DNA here is from genome assembly GCF_949768225.1 of Pseudomonas sp. IT-P44. Taxonomy (NCBI): domain Bacteria; kingdom Pseudomonadati; phylum Pseudomonadota; class Gammaproteobacteria; order Pseudomonadales; family Pseudomonadaceae; genus Pseudomonas; species Pseudomonas sp. IT-P44. Next base: position 37,212 of record NZ_CATKQM010000101.1, read on the forward strand.
TATCCTGGTGTGCGGGCTCAATCCCCATGCCGGCGAAGGTGGACACCTGGGCCATGAAGAAATCGACATCATCGAACCTACATTAGAGCGCCTGCGTGGCGAAGGCATGGACCTTCGCGGTCCCCTGCCCGCCGACACTCTGTTTACCCCCAAATATCTGGAGCACTGCGACGCGGTGCTGGCGATGTACCACGACCAGGGCTTGCCTGTGCTGAAATACAAAGGCTTCGGCGCAGCAGTCAACGTGACCCTCGGCTTGCCGATCATCCGCACGTCGGTCGACCACGGCACCGCCCTGGACCTGGCCGGCAGCGGCAAAATCGACACCGGCAGCCTGCAAGTCGCCCTGGAAACCGCCTACCAGATGGCCGAGACCCGTTTATGACCGAGCATTACCAACACAAGGCGCGCAAACGCTTTGGCCAGAACTTCCTGCACGATGCCGGCGTTATCGACCGCATCCTGCGCTCCATCCATGCCAAGCCCGAAGACCGCCTGCTGGAAATCGGTCCGGGCCAGGGTGCGCTGACCCAGGGCCTGCTGAACAGCGGTGCCCAGCTGGACGTAGTAGAGCTGGATAAAGACCTGATCCCGATCCTCAACCAGCAGTTCGCCGGCAAGAGCAATTTCAACCTGCACCAGGGTGATGCGCTGAAGTTCGACTTCAACAGCCTGAACGCTGCGCCGAACAGCCTGCGCGTGGTGGGCAACCTGCCTTACAACATCTCCACGCCGCTGATTTTCCACCTGCTGCACAACGCAGGCATCATTCGCGACATGCACTTCATGCTGCAGAAAGAAGTGGTCGAGCGTCTGGCGGCAGGCCCTGGCGGCGGTGACTGGGGGCGTCTGTCGATCATGGTCCAGTACCATTGTCGTGTAGAGCACTTGTTCAACGTTGGCCCCGGCGCATTCAACCCGCCGCCGAAAGTCGATTCTGCCATCGTGCGCCTGGTGCCTCACGCCGTACTGCCGCACCCGGCCAAGGATCACCGCTTGCTGGAGCGCGTCGTGCGCGAAGCCTTCAACCAGCGCCGCAAGACCCTGCGCAACACCCTCAAGTTGCTGCTGAGCAACGACGAAATCGCCGCCGCCGGTGTCGACGGCAGCCTGCGTCCGGAGCAGCTCGATCTGGCCGCCTTCGTACGCTTGGCCGACAAGCTCAGCGAACAAGTCCTACAGAAACCCGCCGCCGACTGACAGGCAACAAGCGTTATCGGGTAGGACACCAGCCCTCATGTCTGGTTTACTACCCGATACTTGGCCTAGACTGAGTTCCATCAGCTACGCCCCGCGTCCCGCTTCGTTTTTAAGGCCTCTTGAATGTCCGATCCTCGTTATCAGGTCGACGTCAGCGTCGTCACCCGCTATCTGGCAGAACAATCGCAACCCGAGCAAAACCGCTTTGCCTTCGCTTACACCATCACCGTGCACAACAATGGCGAATTACCGGCCAAGCTGTTGTCGCGGCACTGGGTGATCACCGATGGTGACGGGCATGTCGAGGAGGTTCGCGGTGCCGGCGTGGTTGGCCAACAGCCGTTGATCAAGGCAGGCGAGAGCCATACCTATAGCAGTGGCACGGTGATGACGACCAAGGTCGGCAACATGCAAGGCAGCTATCAAATGATTGCCGAAGACGGCAAACACTTCGACGCCATCATCGCTCCATTCCGCCTGGCGGTGCCCGGAGCCCTGCACTGATGGCGACGTACGCCGTTGGCGACCTGCAAGGTTGCCTCGAACCGTTGAAATGCCTGCTCAAGCAAGTCGCCTTCGACCCTGCCCGGGACAAACTGTGGCTGGTGGGCGATCTGGTCAACCGTGGCCCGCAGTCGCTGGAAACCTTGCGCTTCCTCTATAGCATTCGCGAATCACTGGTGTGCGTGCTCGGCAACCACGATCTTCATCTGCTGGCCGCCGGGCATAACATCGAACGCCTGAAGAAAGCCGACACCCTGCGCGAGATTCTCGAAGCACCGGATCGTGTGGAACTGCTGGAATGGGTGCGCCAGCAAAAGCTCATGCACTACGACGAGCAGCGCAACATCGCCTTGGTCCACGCCGGCATCCCCCCGCAATGGTCGCTGCGCAAAGCCCTGAAGTGCGCCGCCGAAGTCGAAGAAGCCCTGCGCGACGACAATCGCTTCACGCCTTACCTCGACGGCATGTACGGCAACGAACCGCTGAAATGGGACAGCGATCTCAAAGGCGTAACCCGCCTGCGTGTGATCACCAACTATTTCACCCGCATGCGTTTCTGCACCAGCGAAGGCAAACTCGACCTCAAGGGCAAGGAAGGCGTCGACACCGCGCCGCCAGGTTATGCGCCGTGGTTCACTTACAAGGAGCGCAAGACCAGGGACGTGAAGATCATCTTCGGCCACTGGGCAGCGCTCGAAGGTCAGTGCAACGAACCGGGCATCTTCGCCCTCGACACCGGTTGCGTCTGGGGCGGTTCGATGACTCTGATGAACGTCGACACCCTTGAACGCCTTCAGTGCAAATGCGACGAGCATGGCCACACCTTCCTGCCGTCAGTCGCCTCCCCTATTTCCGAACAAACGCCAGCCAGCGCCCGGCGCTAGACTGCGCTTTCAGCCGAGCCACAGGAGCCCGCCATGAGCGAATTCAAACGTATCCCCCCAGAACAGGCCCAGGCCCTGCGCGAACAAGGCGCAGTGGTGGTCGATGTTCGAGACCCGGCAACATTTGCCGCGCTGCACATCAGCGGCTCGAAGCATCTGGACAACCATTCCCTGCATGCTTTCATTCAGGGTGCAGACCTGGACGCACCGACGGTGGTGGTCTGCTATCACGGCAATTCCAGCCAGGGCGCAGCGGCCTACCTGATCAGCCAGGGTTTCTCCGATGTCTACAGCATGGACGGCGGTTTTGAGCTGTGGCGTACGACTTATCCTTCGGAAACTGCGCAAGGCACTTCCGAATAATTTTTTTGTAACGTGCAAGCCCCGGCTGCCGCGGGCTCGCGCGGTGGCAGACGAACGGTCTGCCACAACTAATTACGTATCTCGCCTTTACCTCCCGAATAAGCAACTATCCTTAAGCGCAGGCCATCCAAAACAGGGGAGAGCCGGTACACCGGCGCGCGGGTCATCGGGAGTAGCTTTCGGGGCGGTACGCTTTGAAAGGGTTCTGGGGGGTAAACAGCGACTGCATATCCGGTCGCTGCCAGCATCGACTGACTGATCCGGCGTCGGCTCCACGTATCGAGCGAGGTGACGTCATGAGTATCTTTAGCCACTTCCAACAACGCTTCGAGTCCACACGCCAGGAAGAACTCTCACTGCAAGAGTACCTGGAGCTGTGCAAAAAGGACCGCAGCGCCTACGTTTCCGCCGCCGAGCGTCTGTTGCTGGCCATCGGAGAACCGGAGCTGCTCGACACCTCGACCAACTCGAGGCTTTCGCGAATCTTTTCCAACAAGGTGATCCGCCGCTATCCGGCCTTTGAAGACTTCCACGGGATGGAAGAATGCATCGACCAGATCGTCTCGTATTTCCGCCATGCCGCTCAGGGTCTGGAAGAGAAAAAACAAATCCTCTATCTGCTCGGCCCCGTCGGCGGTGGTAAATCGTCCCTGGCCGAGAAGCTGAAACAGCTAATCGAGAAGGTGCCTTTCTACGCGATCAAAGGCTCGCCGGTTTTCGAATCTCCTTTGGGTCTGTTCAACGCCACCGAAGATGGCGCGATCCTCGAAGAAGACTTCGGCATTCCGCGGCGCTATCTCAACACCATCATGTCGCCATGGGCCACCAAACGCCTGGCCGAGTTCGGCGGCGACATCAGCCAGTTCCGCGTGGTGAAGCTCTATCCGTCGATCCTCAACCAGATCGCCGTGGCCAAAACCGAGCCGGGAGACGAAAACAACCAGGACATCTCGGCACTGGTGGGCAAGGTCGATATCCGCAAACTGGAAGAATTCCCGCAAAACGACGCCGACGCCTACAGCTATTCGGGCGCTCTGTGCCGGGCCAACCAGGGCCTGATGGAATTCGTCGAAATGTTCAAGGCACCGATCAAGGTGCTGCACCCATTGCTGACCGCCACCCAGGAAGGCAACTACAACAGCACCGAAGGTCTGGGGGCGATTCCGTTTACCGGGATCCTGCTGGCTCACTCCAACGAATCGGAATGGCACACCTTCCGCAACAACAAGAACAACGAAGCTTTCATCGACCGGATCTACATCGTCAAAGTGCCGTACTGCCTGCGGGTCAGCGACGAAGTGAAGATCTACGACAAGCTCTTGTTCAACAGCTCCCTGGCCAAGGCGCACTGCGCACCGGACACGCTGAAGATGCTCGCCCAGTTCACCGTGCTCTCGCGCCTCAAGGAGCCGGAAAACTCGAATATCTACTCCAAGATGCGGGTCTACGACGGTGAAAACCTCAAGGACACCGATCCAAAGGCCAAGTCGATCCAGGAATACCGCGACAATGCCGGTGTCGACGAAGGCATGAACGGCCTGTCGACCCGTTTCGCGTTCAAGATTCTGTCGAAGGTCTTCAACTTCGATCCGCACGAAATCGCCGCCAACCCGGTGCATTTGCTCTACGTGCTGGAACAACAGATCGAACAGGAACAATTCCAGGCTGAAACCCGCGAACGCTACCTGCGCTTCCTCAAGGAGTACCTGGCGCCGCGTTACATCGAGTTCATCGGCAAGGAAATCCAGACCGCCTACCTCGAGTCGTACAGCGAGTACGGCCAGAATATCTTCGATCGCTACGTGCTGTACGCCGACTTCTGGATCCAGGACCAGGAATACCGCGACCCGGAAACCGGCGAGATCCTCAATCGCGTGGCGCTGAACGAAGAACTGGAGAAAATCGAAAAACCGGCCGGTATCAGCAATCCGAAGGATTTCCGCAACGAAATCGTCAACTTCGTGCTGCGCGCCCGTGCCAACAACAACGGCAAAAACCCGACCTGGCTCAGCTACGAAAAACTGCGGGTGGTCATCGAGAAGAAAATGTTCTCCAACACCGAGGACCTCCTGCCCGTCATCAGCTTCAACGCCAAGGCGAGCAAAGAGGACCAGCAGAAACACAACGACTTCGTCACACGGATGGTCGAGCGGGGCTACACCGACAAACAGGTACGACTGCTGTCCGAGTGGTACCTGCGGGTCAGAAAATCACAATAACCCGCTGCCGGTCAGACCGGTTGTCGTCAGCCAGAGGCCTGTGTACGCATTTTCTGTTACACAGGCCTCTGGAAGGTGTTCGAAAGTCGGTAGCGAGTTCAGGCAGCATCCAAAGCGCTTGGGGGAGCGTTGAATATCCCTTGGCCTTCGGTCCGATGCTGCATCACCGCTCGCCCCTTTCAGGACAGCTTCTAAGGAGCAGTCATGAGCTATGTGATCGACCGACGTCTCAATGGCAAGAACAAGAGCACGGTGAACCGTCAGCGGTTTCTGCGGCGTTACCGTGATCACATCAAAAAGGCTGTCGAAGAGGCGGTCAGCCGGCGCTCCATCACCGACATGGAACACGGCGAACAGATCAGCATTCCCGGCCGCGACATCGACGAGCCGGTGCTTCACCACGGTCGCGGGGGCAAACAGACCGTCGTGCACCCCGGCAACAAAGAGTTCACCAGTGGCGAGCACATCGCCCGTCCGCCCGGAGGTGGCGGCGGCAGAGGGCCCGGCAAGGCTGGCAACTCGGGCGAAGGCATGGACGAGTTCGTCTTCCAGATCACCCAGGAAGAGTTCCTCGAGTTCATGTTCGAGGACCTGGAACTGCCCAATCTGGTCAAGCGCAACCTGACCGGCACCGATACCTTCAAAACCGTTCGTGCAGGCATCAGCAACGAAGGCAACCCGTCGCGGATCAACATCATCCGCACCTTGCGCTCGGCCCACGCCCGACGAATCGCCCTGTCCGGCAGCAGCCGGGCGAAACTGCGCGAAGCCAAAGAGGAATTGCTGCGACTCAGGCAGGAAGAACCGGACAACTTCGGCGATATTCAGGAAATCGAGGCGGAAATAGAAAAACTCAGTGCGCGCATTCATCGCATACCGTTCCTCGACACCTTCGACCTCAAGTACAACCTGCTGGTCAAGCAACCCAACCCCAGTTCGAAGGCGGTGATGTTCTGCCTGATGGACGTGTCCGGCTCCATGACCCAGGCGACCAAGGACATCGCCAAGCGTTTCTTTATCCTGCTGTACCTGTTCCTCAAGCGTAACTACGACAAGATTGACGTGGTTTTCATCCGCCACCACACCAGTGCCCGGGAAGTGGATGAGGAAGAATTCTTCTATTCCCGCGAAACCGGCGGCACCATCGTTTCCAGTGCGTTGAAACTGATGCAGGAGATCATGGCCGAACGCTATCCGAGCAACGAGTGGAACATCTACGCCGCCCAGGCTTCCGACGGCGATAACTGGAATGACGACTCGCCGATCTGCCGCGACATTCTGATCAACCAGATCATGCCGTTCGTGCAGTACTACACTTACGTTGAGATCACCCCGCGCGAACATCAGGCCCTGTGGTTCGAGTACGAGCGCATCGCCGAAGCCTTTTCTGACACTTTTGCCCAGCAACAACTGGTCTCGGCCGGGGATATCTATCCGGTCTTCCGTGAACTCTTCCAGCGCAGGTTAGTGACATGACCGCCAAAGAGCAGAAGCGCCAACCCATTTCCACCGGCTCCGAATGGACGTTCGAGCTGATCCAGGCCTACGACCGCGAAATCAGTCGTATCGCGGCTCGTTATGCGCTCGACACCTACCCTAACCAGATCGAAGTGATCACGGCCGAGCAGATGATGGATGCGTATGCCTCCGTCGGTATGCCGCTGGGTTATCACCATTGGTCGTACGGCAAACACTTCCTCAGCACCGAAAAATCCTACACTCGCGGGCAGATGGGGCTGGCGTACGAAATCGTGATCAACTCGGACCCCTGCATCGCCTACCTGATGGAAGAAAACACCATCTGCATGCAGGCGCTGGTGGTGGCTCACGCCTGCTACGGGCACAACAGCTTCTTCAAAGGCAACTACCTGTTTCGCACCTGGACCGACGCCAGCTCGATCATCGATTACCTGGTGTTCGCCAAGCAGTACATCATGCAGTGCGAAGAGCGCCACGGCATCGACGCGGTCGAGGACCTGCTGGACTCCTGCCATGCGCTGATGAACTACGGGGTTGACCGCTACAAACGCCCTTACCCGATTTCCGCCGAGGAAGAACGTCGTCGGCAAAAGGACCGGGAGGAGCATTTGCAGAAACAGATCAACGATCTGTGGCGCACCATTCCGAAAGGCGCGGACAAGTACAGCGACCGGGACAACGCACGCTTCCCCGCCGAACCGCAGGAAAATATCCTGTACTTCATCGAAAAACACGCGCCGCTGCTGGAGCCCTGGCAGCGGGAGATCGTGCGGATCGTGCGTAAGATCGCCCAGTATTTTTACCCGCAACGCCAGACTCAGGTGATGAACGAAGGCTGGGCCACGTTCTGGCATTACACCCTGATGAACGACCTGTACGACGAAGGCCTGGTCACCGACGGCTTCATGATGGAGTTCCTGACGTCCCACACCAGCGTGGTCTTCCAGCCGGGCTTCGACAGCCCGTACTACAACGGAATAAACCCCTACACCCTGGGCTTTGCCATGTACCGTGATATCCGGCGCATGTGTGAAACCCCCACCGAGGAAGATTATCGCTGGTTCCCGGAAATCGCCGGCACCGACTGGCTATCCACCATCAAGTTCGCCATGAGCAGCTTCAAGGATGAAAGCTTCATCCTGCAGTACCTGTCGCCGAAGGTGATCCGCGACCTGAAATTGTTCAGCATTCTCGATGATGACCAGAAGGACGACCTGCTGGTACCGGCCATCCACGACGAAGATGGCTACCGCACCATCCGTGAAACCCTGGCCGCGCAGTACAACCTGGGCAATCGCGAACCCAACATCCAGATCTACAGCATCGACCGCCGCGGAGACCGCTCCCTGACCCTGCGTCACCAGCAACACGACCGCAAACCGCTGGGCGAGTCCACCGAGGAAGTGCTTAAACACTTGCACCGCCTCTGGGGCTTCGACATTCACCTGGAAACCCTGCAAGGGGATCAGGTGATGAAAACCCACCACGTACCACCCAGAAGCGAGCACAGCGAAGGCGAATACGGCCGGCTGGACCTGGCTGTCATTCATCTTTGATCCTGTTCGTGCCTCCGCAAGCTCGACGCAACGGTTATTCTGTCGGGCTAACGGAGGTTTTTTATGCGGATTTATAAAGTCGGCGGTGCGGTACGCGATCGCCTGCTGGGCAAACCTGTCACCGATATCGACTGGGTCGTGGTCGGCGCCACCACCGAAGAAATGCTCGCCAAGGGCTATCGCCCGGTGGGCGCGGACTTCCCGGTGTTTCTTCATCCAAAAAGTGGTGAGGAATATGCCCTCGCCCGGACTGAACGCAAAAGCGGACGCGGTTACGGCGGTTTTACCTTTCACGCCAGCCCTGAAGTCACTCTCGAAGAAGACCTGATTCGTCGCGACCTGACGATCAACGCCATGGCTGAAGACGATCAACAGAATTTGACCGACCCGTACCATGGCCAACGCGATCTCGAAGCTCGCGTTCTGCGTCACGTTTCCCCCGCATTCGCCGAAGATCCGCTCCGTGTTCTGCGTGTTGCGCGCTTTGCCGCTCGTTATGCGGAATTGGGCTTCACCGTCGCACCGGAAACGCTGGAGCTTATGCGCCAACTCAGCGAGTCGGGCGAACTGGAGGCATTGACCGCCGAACGCAGCTGGAAAGAAATTTCCCGCGCACTGCTGGAAGATCAACCGCAGGTGTTTATCGAAGTGCTGCGCGAGTGCGGCGCTCTCAAGGTACTGATGCCAGAAGTCGATGCCCTGTTCGGCGTGCCGCAACCGGAAGCTCATCACCCGGAAATCGACACGGGCGTGCACACCTTGAGCGTGCTTGAGCAATCAGCGCTGCACAAACAACCACTGACTGTTCGCTGGGCTTGCCTACTGCATGACCTGGGCAAAGGACTGACGCCGAAAGAAGACTGGCCGCGGCACATCGCCCACGAACACACCGGCCTGAAGCTGATCAAAGCGGTCAATGAACGCTTCAAGGCACCGAAGGACTGCCAGGAACTGGCTTTGCTGGTGGGGCAGTATCACACCCATGGCCATCGCGCCCTGGAGCTAAAGCCCTCGACGCTGCTGGAGCTGCTGCAAAGTTTTGACGTCTATCGTCGTCCGCAGCGGTTTGAAGAGTTTATTGCGGCGTGTGAAATGGACGCGCGCGGGCGCAAAGGACTGGAGCAGAGAAGTTATCCACAGGCGGATTATTTGCGCGGGGCGGCGAATGCAGCCCGCAGCGTGGCGGTACAACCGCTGCTGGAGAAGGGATTCAAGGGGCCGGAGTTGGGAGAGGCGATCAAGCGTGAGCGGCTCAAAGCGCTGAAGATTTACAAAGAGACGGCGCCTTCCTGAAAAGCTTCGCGGGCAAGTCGGATCGCCGCACCGCTCGCTCCTACACGTATGCGTTGCCCTGTAGGAGCGAGGCTTGCCCGCGAAGGCGTCATTCAGGTCACAGCAAGTTCTGGGGAGTCAGCTGCTCCCCACGCCATTCAAACGCCACTGGCGCCAACACCTGATCAATCTGCGCTTCGCCCCACAACGTCGCAAAGCTTTTGCCTACACCCGGATGCACACGATCCGGCGCAATGAGCGACAACGGCCACAACACGAAGGCGTTTTTCAGGATCTCTGCCCGCGGCAGAATCAATCCGTCGAAGTTGCCCACCAAATCACCGAACAACAGCACGTCGATATCCAGTGGCAAACCCTTGCGGTCCGGTGCATAACGGCCGTTGTCCGCCTCGATGAATTTCAGTCGGCGGTCCAGCTCTATCAGCGGCAAATCGGTGTAAGCCGAGACCACGAAATTGAAGAACGGCCCGCTCTTGATCCCCACCGGCTGGCTTTCAAACACCGCCGAGCATCTTATATCCACCAGAAAACCCGCCAGGGCTTCCAGGCCAGCCTGCAAATGGGTTTCGCGCTCGATATTGCTACCGAGCCCGAGGTACACCTGAGTCAGCGACATCCGCGCTCGATCTCCACGCCCACACCACCGGTGGCCGCCGGGACGGCACCTGGCTTGGTCAGTTTGAGACGCATCCAGGTAATGTTGAACTCGCTCATCAGCACTTCAACCAGGCGCTCGGCAAAGGTCTCGACCAACTGGAACTGCGCTTGCTCGGCAAAGGCCTGGATGCGCGACGAAACGCTCGCGTAATCGAGCGCCAGGGTCAGGTCATCACCCGCCGCGGCCGGGCGATTGTCCCAGGCGAAGCTCAGATCAAGACGCAAGCACTGTCGGATGCCTCGCTCCCAGTCGTAGGCACCGATCACGGTGTCGACTTCCAGGCCCTCGATAAACACTCTGTCCAAGCACTTTTCTCCGCTGCACGACAAGGGCGCAATGCGCCGTTAGAATCAGGGCGTCCTCGCCCGGAATAGTTAGCATGTTTTGGTTACTGGCGACTCTCGCCTACCTGCTCGGCTCTCTGTCCTTCGCCATTTTGCTCAGCCGCCTGACCGGTAGCCCCGATCCGCGAATGAGTGGCTCGGGCAATGCCGGTGCCACCAACATGTTGCGTCTGGCCGGCAAGAAACTCGCCATCCTGACCTTGATCGGCGACCTCTGCAAAGGGCTGCTGCCGGTACTGATCGCCGGTGTTGCGGGTCTTTCGCTGCAAGAACAGGCCTGGATCGGCGTTTGTGCCGTCATCGGTCACCTGTTCCCGCTGTATTTTCGCTTTCGCGGTGGCAAAGGTGTCGCCACTGCTGCCGGCATGTTACTGGGGCTTTACCCGCCAGCAGCCCTGCTGGCGGTCTGTGCCTGGCTGCTGACGTTCTACCTGACCCGCACCAGCTCACTCGCAGCGCTGATCGCCACACCGCTGACCCTGCCGCTGCTGGCCTGGCAGGAACCGGCGGCCTTGCTGCCCATGAGCGCGCTCACGGGCATGATCGTCTGGCGTCATCGAGGCAATCTACGCGACCTGTTTGCCGGGCGCGAACGGCATTTTTAAATACCGGACGTGAGCGCCGCTCATCACAGCCCTGACAATTGCTCCATCGGCCAGCGTGCCTGCACGCTGATCGCCAGACTTTCGTGCTGACCGGCCTGCAAGCGCTGGCAGCCGGCAAACGCAATCATTGCGCCGTTGTCGGTGCAGAACTCCGGACGGGCGTAAAACACGTCGCCCTTCATGTCGCCGAGCATTTTTTCCAGTGAAGAGCGCAGCGCCTTGTTGGCGCTGACGCCCCCTGCGATGACCAGACGCTTCATGCCCGCCTGTTTCAGGGCGCGCTTGCACTTGATGGTCAAAGTCTCCACCACGGCCTGCTGGAACGCCAGCGCGATGTCGCAACGGGCTTGCTCGCTGTCGTCCCCGGCGCTGACGCTCTGCTGCCAGGTGTTGAGGGCGAAGGTTTTCAGGCCACTGAAGCTGAAAGCCAGGCCCGGGCGGTCGCACATCGGACGCGGAAAAGTGAAACGTCCTGCAACGCCTTGCTCCGCCAGACGAGCGATTTCCGGACCGCCTGGATAATTCAGCCCCATCATCTTCGCGGTCTTGTCGAAGGCTTCACCGGCAGCATCGTCGAGGGTTTCGCCCAAGAGCGTGTATTGACCGATCCCGTCGACCTGAACCAGCTGCGTATGACCGCCCGACACCAACAAAGCGACGAACGGGAATTCCGGCGGTTGCGACTCCAGCATCGGCGCCAGCAAATGGCCTTCCATGTGGTGCACGCCGAGCGCCGGAATGCCCCAGGCAAAGGCCAGCGCCTGAGCGCAGGAAGCACCGACCAGCAGCGCCCCGACCAGCCCCGGACCCGCGGTGTAGGCGATCGCGTCGATCTCGGTGGGCACGCAGCCCGCCTCGGCCAACACCTGACGAATCAAGGGCAGCATGCGTTTGACGTGGTCACGCGAAGCCAGCTCCGGCACCACGCCACCATAGGCGCGATGCAGGTCGATCTGGCTGAACAGCGCGTCGGCCAGCAAGCCGCGTTCACTGTCATATAATGCGACACCGGTTTCGTCGCAGGAGGTTTCTAATCCCAGTACTAGCATGGGTTTGCGCCTTGTTTAGGCTGAATTCGAAGGCGCGCATAATAGTCGCCATGTGATGCCCCGACTAGCGGTTTTCGATCAGAGGCTTTGCATTCCGAGCGATGAGGGGTTAACATCCGCAACCCTTAAAAACCGACGTCTTCAAGTGCTCTTTTGCCGCGAGGATGTTGACCCCGGTAATGAATGAAGGTAGCTCTGGATGCCAGCCGTCAAAGTAAAAGAGAACGAACCCTTCGACGTAGCTCTGCGTCGTTTCAAGCGCTCCTGCGAAAAAGCCGGTGTACTGGCTGAAGTTCGTAGCCGCGAATTTTACGAGAAGCCAACTTCTGAGCGTAAGCGCAAAGCAGCAGCCGCTGTTAAGCGTCACGCCAAGAAAGTTCAGCGCGAACAGCGCCGCGCCGTTCGTCTGTACTAATACACAGACGTTCGTAGCAAGCTTCTGCCAAGCCCGGCCCTCAGCCGGGCTAATGGCATTTGCGGACAACGCTTGATGCTTCACCGTCAAAGCCGCAGACGCGACCGAGACAAACCTGCTTCACAGCGTCAGACCTGGCTCTTTTGCCAGCGGTGCACGTCTTTTCTGACGAGCCTTCCAAGGCTACTGACGAGCACACCCACTGATTCCTCTCACGACGATCAGCCCAAGGCACCTTCTTGCGTGCCCGCTTATGAGCTATCCGAGGCCATCGACTGGCCGCAGCGGATTCAGCGAAACACTTTCAAATAGTCGAATACTGATTGGTATTAACGTCAGTGGATTTTCGGCAGATACACTTCCCGACAGCGATTACGCAGACGACACTGGTCGAGCCGCACACTTTGCGCGCCTCAAGCAATGACCCGCGTTCGCCGGCCCTTCGTTTTGGGTCCATTTCAGCGCAGATGACGAGACCGCCATGGCCGGGCTAATTCCCCAGAGCTTCATTGACGACCTTCTGAACCGCACCGACATCGTCGATGTGGTCAGCTCGCGCCTGCAACTGAAAAAGGCCGGCAAGAACTACACTGCCTGCTGCCCGTTCCACAAAGAAAAAACCCCTTCCTTCAGCGTCAGCCCCGACAAGCAGTTCTATTACTGCTTCGGCTGCGGTGCTGGCGGTAACGCCCTCGGCTTCATGATGGACCATGACAACCTGGACTTCATCCAGGCTGTCGAAGAACTGGCCAAAGCCGCCGGCATGGAAATCCCCCGCGAAGAAAGCGGCCGGCCGCACAAACCGCGGCAGCCGACCGATTCGCCGCTGTACCCGTTGCTCACTGCCGCCGCCGATTTCTATCGTCAGGCACTGAAAAGCCATCCGTCGCGCAAAGCCGCGGTGGATTACTTGAAGGGTCGCGGACTGACCGGCGAGATCGCCCGGGACTTCGGCCTCGGTTTCGCTCCGCCCGGCTGGGACAATCTGTTCAAGCACCTGAGCAGCGACACGCTGCAACAGAAAGCCATGGTCGATGCCGGCCTGCTGATCGAAAACGCCGAAACCGGCAAACGCTATGACCGCTTTCGCGATCGCGTGATGTTTCCGATCCGCGACAGCCGCGGGCGCATCATCGCTTTCGGTGGCCGGGTGCTGGGTGATGACAAACCGAAATACCTGAACTCACCGGAAACCCCGGTATTCCATAAGGGCCAGGAACTCTACGGCCTTTATGAAGCACGCAAAAACAACCGTAACCTCGACGAAATCATCGTCGTCGAAGGCTACATGGACGTCATCGCCCTCGCCCAGCAAGGCCTGCGCAACGCCGTCGCCACACTCGGCACCGCCACCAGCGAAGAGCACTTGAAGCGTCTGTTTCGCGTCGTGCCCAACGTTTTGTTCTGCTTCGACGGCGACCAGGCTGGCCGCAACGCCGCATGGCGAGCACTGGAAGCCACCCTGCCCTGCCTGCAAGACGGGCGACGGGCGCGCTTTCTGTTTCTGCCCGAGGGCGAAGACCCGGATACGCTGGTCCGCTCCGAAGGCACCGATGCTTTCCGCGCGCGGATCAACCAGCACGCGCAGCCATTGGCAGACTACTTCTTTCAGCAACTGACCGAGGAATCGGACCCGCGCTCGCTCGAAGGCAAGGCCCACATGGCCACCCTCGCGGCGCCGCTGATCGACAAGGTTCCGGGCGCGAACCTGCGGATCCTCATGCGCAAGCGCCTGTCCGAAATCACCGGGCTCAGTGGCGAAGCGGTGACCCAACTGGTGCAAAGCGCACCTCAGGACGCGCCGCCTGCCTATGACCCAGGCATCGATTACGACGCGATGCCGGATTATGGCGATTACCATCAGCCGCAGGCACAAGAGATGTACGTGCCGCAGCAGGAATGGACGCCGAAGAAACCCGGCGCCGGCGGAAAGAAATGGGACAAGAAACCGTGGGACAAAAATGGCAAGCGTGGCGGTGATCGCGATCAACAAAGCGCCCCGCGCACACCAATTGCCGTGGAAGCCCCGACCCTGATTGCGCTTCGCACGCTCATTCATCATCCGGAACTGGCCGGCAAGGTAGAAACCGCCGATCACTTCGCCAATGAGAGCAACACCTACGCGCAATTGCTGGTAGCCCTTATCGAGGCCGTGCAAAAAAATCCTAAGCTAAACTCAATTCAGTTAATGGCCCGCTGGCATGGGACGGAGCAGGGACGTCTTCTCAAAGCATTGGCGGAAAAGGAATGGCTGATTGAAGGCGGCAACCTTGAACAACAGTTTTTAGACACCATTACTAGGCTATCAGCCGGTCAACACACCGATAGCCTGGAAGCACTTATCAGAAAAGCAAGACAGCCGGGATTGACCGCAGAGGAAGCAAATCAGATCGCAAATCAGATGCGCGACCTATTAAAACGCAATATGACTGTACCAAACCCGACCTCAACTGGCGCGTGAGGTCATAGCTCAGGTATAATCCTCGGCTTGTTTTTTGCCCGCCAAGACCTTCAGTGGATAGGGTGTTATGTCCGGAAAAGCGCAACAGCAGTCTCGTATCAAAGAGTTGATCACACTTGGTCGTGAGCAGGGCTACCTGACTTACGCGGAGGTCAACGACCACCTGCCGGAGGATATTTCAGATCCGGAACAGGTGGAAGACATCATCCGCATGATCAATGACATGGGGATCAACGTATTCGAGGTTGCGCCAGATAAGGATTCCCTTATGCTGGCCGACGCCGATACCGACGAAGCCGCGGCCGAAGAGGCAGCAGCAGCGTTGGCAGCGGTCGAAACCGACATCGGTCGCACCACCGACCCGGTGCGCATGTACATGCGCGAAATGGGTACGGTAGAGCTCCTGACACGTGAAGGCGAAATCGAAATCGCCAAACGTATTGAAGAAGGCATCCGCGAAGTGATGGGCGCAATTGCGCACTTCCCTGGCACGGTTGACCATATTCTCTCCGAATACACTCGCGTCACCACCGAAGGTGGCCGCCTGTCCGACGTCCTGAGCGGTTATATCGACCCGGACGACGGCATTGCGCCGCCTGCTGCAGAAGTGCCGCCGCCAGTCGATCCGAAAGCCGTGAAAGCGGACGACGATACCGACGACGATGACGCCGAAGCTTCGGATGACGAAGAAGAAGCCGAAAGCGGTCCGGATCCGATCATCGCCGCACAGCGCTTTGGCGCTGTCGCTGATCAGATGGAAATCACCCGCAAGGCTCTGAAAAAGCACGGTCGCAACAACAAGGCAGCTATTGCTGAACTGTTGGCCCTGGCTGAGCTGTTCATGCCGATCAAACTGGTGCCGAAGCAATTCGAAGGCCTGGTCGAGCGTGTTCGCAGTGCCCTGGATCGTCTGCGTCAGCAAGAGCGCGCGATCATGCAATTGTGCGTGCGTGATGCCCGTATGCCGCGTGCCGACTTCCTGCGCCAGTTCCCGGGCAACGAAGTTGACGAAAGCTGGAGCGACGCTCTGGCCAAAGGCAAAAGCAAATATGCTGAAGCCATTGGTCGCCTGCAGCCGGATATCATTCGTTGCCAGCAGAAGCTGACCGCGCTGGAAACCGAAACAGGTTTGACGATCGCCGAGATCAAGGACATCAACCGTCGCATGTCGATCGGTGAGGCCAAGGCCCGCCGCGCGAAGAAAGAGATGGTCGAAGCGAACTTGCGTCTGGTGATCTCCATCGCCAAGAAGTACACCAACCGTGGCCTGCAATTCCTCGATCTGATCCAGGAAGGCAACATCGGTTTGATGAAAGCGGTAGACAAGTTCGAATACCGCCGCGGCTACAAATTCTCGACTTATGCCACCTGGTGGATCCGTCAGGCGATCACTCGCTCGATCGCCGACCAGGCCCGCACCATCCGTATTCCGGTGCACATGATCGAGACGATCAACAAGCTCAACCGTATTTCCCGGCAGATGTTGCAGGAAATGGGTCGCGAACCGACCCCGGAAGAGCTGGGCGAACGCATGGAAATGCCTGAGGACAAGATCCGCAAGGTATTGAAGATCGCTAAAGAGCCGATCTCCATGGAAACCCCGATCGGTGATGACGAAGACTCCCATCTGGGTGACTTCATCGAAGACTCGACCATGCAGTCGCCAATCGATGTTGCTACCGTTGAGAGCCTTAAAGAAGCGACTCGCGAAGTCCTGTCCGGCCTCACTGCCCGTGAAGCCAAGGTTCTGCGCATGCGCTTCGGTATCGACATGAATACCGACCACACGCTTGAAGAGGTTGGTAAGCAGTTCGACGTGACCCGTGAACGGATTCGTCAGATCGAAGCCAAGGCGCTGCGCAAGCTGCGCCACCCGACGAGAAGCGAGCATCTGCGCTCCTTCCTCGACGAGTGATCACAAAACCCCCGGCCCAGGCCGGGGGTTTTGCTTTATGCAGATTAAATCCCCCGCACTTCCCTCCCGCCGAATTGCCCGTCTACACTCGAAACATTCCCCCGAGCCATAACGAGACCGTTATGCCCAGACTGCCGACCGTGCTTTTTTTGCTGTCGCTGATGACCTGGACCGCAACGGCTGGCGCGCTGACTCTGACCGACGAAGAACGTAGCTGGTTGACGGCCCACCCTGACTTACGCTTGGGTGTCGATGCGTCATGGCCACCCTTTGAGTTTCGTGATGATCAGGGCCGCTATCAGGGCCTTGCGGCGGATTACATCGACCTGATTCGCCAACGCTTGGCCATTAAGCTCACGCCCATCGAGCCTGTGAGCTGGACGGCTGTGCTTGAGCAGGCCAGACAAGCGAAACTGGACCTGTTGCCGGGCATCATGTCGACCCCGGAGCGTCAGAAATACCTGGCGTTTACGCGCCCCTACCTCGACTTTCCGATCGTCATCCTTGCCCACGTCGGAGGCGCTCAACCGCACAAGCTTGAAGAGTTGTACGGTCTGAAAATCGCCGTGGTGGAAAACTACGCGCCTCATGAACTGCTGCGCACTCACCACCCCGACCTGAATCTGGTGGGCATGCCCAACGTCAGTTCAGCCTTGCAGGCACTGGCGACCGATGAAGTGGACGCGGTGGTCGGCGATCTCGCTTCCAGCGTCTGGAGCCTGCGCCAACTCAAGCTCGATGGGCTCTATGTCAGCGGCGAGACGCCCTATCGCTATCAACTGGCCATGGGCGTGCCTCAGAACAAGAAGATTCTGGTCGGCATCCTGGACAAAGTCCTGGCGGACATGACACCGGCAGAAATCAGCGCCATCCAGGAGCATTGGGTCGGTAACGTCCTCGATCATCGAACCTTCTGGTCCGATCTGATCGTTTACGGCCTGCCGGGGTTGCTGTTGCTGATCACCGTGCTGGCGGTGGTCATCCGGATCAATCGTCGACTGAGTTCGGAAATCTCCCGCCGCGTCGACCTGGAACAGGAACTGCGCAGCAGCGAATACCATTATCGCGGGCTGGTGGAGAGCCTTTCGGCCATTGCCTGGGAAGCGCGGATCACCGATTTCACCTACAGCTATGTGTCACCCCACGCCGAAGAATTGCTTGGTTATCCCCTGTCCCATTGGCTGATTCCGGGGTTCTGGCGCAACATCATCCACCCCGCCGACCTGACTCGCGCTCAGACCTTCTGCGATCACGAAGTCTTGGCCGGGCGCGATCACAGCCTCGATTACCGGGTCATCACCGCTGACGGCCGTTGCCTGTGGGTGCGCGACATCGTCAGCCTGATCGAGCACGGTCATGAGCCGGTGATGCGCGGGCTGATGATCGACATCAGCGAAACCAAGCGCACCGAAGAGGCGTTGCGCCTGTCGGAGCAGAAGTTTGCCTCGGTATTCCAGCAATGCCCGGACATTCTGGTCATTGCGCGGTTGTCGGATGGCTGCCTGCTGGAGGTCAACGAAGCGTTCGAGGAGCAGATTGGTCTCAAAGCCGAGGAAGTCATCGGTCAGACCGCCACCGACCTGAACATCTGGGGCATACCCGGCGTTGGGCCAGGTCTGTTGCAACGCTTGCAGGCCGGCAGTATCCGTAACCTGGAGATGCCCTTTCGCCGCAGCAATGGCCAAGTGTTTACCGGCCTGATCTCCGCCGAACCTTTCGATCTCGATACGACCCCGGCGTTGGTGGTGGTTGTGCGCGATATCAGCAAGCTCAAGGAAACCCAGCAACAGCTGCAAACATCCGAAGAAAAATTCGCCAAAGCCTTCCACGCGTCCCCCGACGGTTTGCTGCTGTCCCGGCAGAGCGATGGCTTGCTGCTGGAGGTCAACGAAGGCTTCAGCCGCATTACCGGCTTCAACAGTGCGATGTCGGTGGATCGTTCGGCGCTTGAGCTGGGGATCTGGGTCAACCTCAACGAACGCAAACAGATGCTCGACCTGCTGCACCGGGACGGTTTCGTCCGTGACTTCAGTTGCCATATCCGCCGAAGCGACGGGCAGATCCGCCTCTGCGAGGTGTCCAGCCGGCCGCTGCCGATCGGCGATGAAGACTGCATGCTGACCATCGCCCGGGACATCACCGAGCGACATCTGATGCAGGAAAAACTGCAACAAGCCGCGACGGTGTTCGAGAGCACCGCCGAGGGGGTTTTGATCACCGACACGCAGCAACACATCAGCGCGGTCAATCGCGCGTTTACCGAGATTACCGG
Source organism: Pseudomonas sp. IT-P44 (assembly GCF_949768225.1). NCBI lineage: Bacteria > Pseudomonadati > Pseudomonadota > Gammaproteobacteria > Pseudomonadales > Pseudomonadaceae > Pseudomonas > Pseudomonas sp. IT-P44. Next base: position 56,429 of record NZ_CATKQM010000101.1, read on the forward strand.
CTACAGCGAAAGTGAAGCACTGGGCCACACCCCGCGCCTGCTTGCCTCGGGCCTGCACGACAGCGCTTTCTACGCCGCCATGTGGCATCAACTGACCGCCGAAGGCCATTGGCAGGGCGAGATTTCCAACCGGCGCAAAAACGGCGAGTTGTACCCGAGCTGGCTGACCATCAGCGCCGTGCGCAACCGCGACAAGTTCATCACCCACTTTGTTGCCGTGTTTGCGGACATTTCCAGCCTGAAGCACGCGCAAGCCAAACTCGATTATCAGGCGCACCACGACCCGCTCACCGGCCTGCCCAACCGCACACTGTTCGAAAGCCGGCTGCTGACCGCGCTCAACAACCAGCAGGAAAACGGCGGCCAGGGCGCGGTGTTGTTCCTCGATCTGGACCGTTTCAAACACATCAACGACAGCCTCGGCCACCCGGTCGGCGACCTGCTGCTCAAGGGCATCGCCGTGCGTCTGAAGGAGCAGTTGCGCGATATCGACACCGTGGCGCGGCTGGGCGGCGACGAATTCATCATCCTGCTACCGGGCCTGCAGCAATCCACCGACGCCGACAATATCGCAACCAAGTTGCTCAACTGCTTCAGCGCGCCATTCCAGGCCGGCGAGCATGAGTTCTTCATCAGCGCCAGCATCGGCACCAGCCTGTATCCCAAGGACGGCTGCGACGTCGCCACACTGGTCAAAAACGCCGACGCGGCGATGTATCGCTCCAAGGCCAAGGGCCGCAACCGGGTCGAAAGCTATACCCGCGACCTGACCGCCCAGGCCAGCGAGCGCGTCGCACTGGAGCACGAACTGCGCCGTGCCATCGAGCGCAATGAGCTATCCCTGTGCTACCAGCCCAAAATCAGCCTGGAGGACCATCGCCTTGTCGGTGCCGAAGCGCTGATCCGCTGGCATCACCCGACCTTCGGCGCCGTACCGCCAGAGCACTTCATTCCGCTGGCCGAAGAGAACGGGATGATTCTGCAAATCGGCGACTGGGTGCTCGAGACCGCATGTCGGCAGATGTACGAATGGAATCAGACCTATGAATGCCTCGGCCCGCTGTCGGTCAACCTCGCAGGCGCACAACTGCGTCAACCCAACCTGCTCGGCCGGATCGAACAACTGCTCAAGGACAACGGTCTTCAGCCCGGGTTATTGCAACTGGAAATTACCGAGAACTTCATCATGAGCCAGGCCGAGGAAGCGCTGGCGGTGCTGCATCAACTCAAACACCTGGGTGTGCAACTGGCCATCGACGACTTCGGCACCGGCTATTCCTCCCTGAGCTACCTCAAACGCCTGCCGCTGGATATTCTCAAGATCGACCAGTCTTTCGTCCGCGGCCTGCCGGATGACCCCCACGATGCGGCAATCGTCCGCGCCATCATCGCGCTGGGTCGCAGCATGCAATTCACCGTGATAGCCGAAGGCGTCGAGACTCTGGCGCAGCAACTATTTCTCGCCGAAGAAGGCTGCGAACAGATTCAGGGCTACATCGTCAGCTTGCCGTTGCGAGCGGACGAATTCGCCGCGACGTTTCTTCGTATAGCCGTATCGGATTTTTCGGATAGCACAGCCGAGAAACCGTCGCTATAATCCGCGGCCTACTGAGGGCCTATAGCTCAGTTGGTTAGAGCAGAGGACTCATAATCCTTTGGTCCACGGTTCAAGTCCGTGTGGGCCCACCAAACAAAAAAGCCGCGCTTAATGCGCGGCTTTTTCGTGTCTGAGTGACTGGTTTTTGTAGCACTATTTTTCGGATCGCTCAGTTCGCAAAATTTTCGATCTTTACCTGGCCCTCAGGAAAGGTCGCGATGATTTCCAGCTCGCCTCCCATTGCGCGTATGTAGTTGCGCAGCGTGCTGATGTACATGTCTGTACGTCGTTCCATCCTGGAAATCGCCGCTTGATTGACATGCAGCATCTTGGCCAGTGTTTCCTGGCTCAACTCCTGGGCCTTACGCAGCTCGTGCAGGGGCATTTCCTTCAGGTGCTGCTGGAACAACCGCTCTGCGTTTGCGCGAGACTCTGGCGTCATACGAGCTTGAAGTTCAGCAAATTTTTTAGCCATCGTTGCGGCCCTCTTTACGCAATGGCAAACGAATATGCCACCCAAGGAATATGATCTCAAGGGAATAACTTTAGGCATTAGCGGCCGTGCGGCCACCTTGGTTGCCAATGCAATTGTTAAGGGCGGTTTCGAGCGGGATGTGGGTGTTCGGCTTCTGGTGTTTGGTTTTGTTTACTTCAGGTGGCGCAATATCGGATGACGTCCGCAGACCTTGTAGGCAAACTCCGAATCGTGTTTTGTGGGCACTTTGATGCCTTGTTGCGCTGTTCTTCGACGGGATAGTCTCCGGACGTCGCTGCAAATGCAGTGATCGGGTGTGGTAACCCGGCGAGAAAAGGCGCAACAGCGTTTCCATCACATAAACAGTCAGTTCTTTACGGCTGTGATCCTGTGTTATGGCAGCTGTGCGTGGGACGCTCTAGGGCGTGCCGGTCTCCTTGGCTCCCGGTTTACCACCCTGCGCACAGCTGCCTCCCATTCGTGTGGTAACGAATGCGGCAGCTCCCTATGTCAAGGAGCAAGACTATGAGCAAAACAGATTCGACCGCGTTTTCAGAACTACAAACCATCGGCCTCACCCCCTTCATCTACTGCTCAAACCAGGCGCTGTTCCATGTCAGTAGTGGCGTCCCCCTCGCCGACGCTCTAGCTCAGGCCTCAAATCTGTTGTACCTCGCCAAGGAACTGACCATGGACGCCGCCTACGCCAAAGACACCGACCGCCACGCCTGGGCCGCGCATTACCTGACGTCGATGAGCAAAGCCGTGGTCGATGATGTGATGAAGGTGCTGGAGCGTGGACCTGATCGCACCGATACGAAGTCCAAAAAATAACGGCCGATGGGCCGTGGAATGAGCCCCGAGAATTCGGGGCTTTCACAGGATGATCGGTGGCGCGCTGTCTTACGCCCAAACACCCAACGCCGGAATGGCCTGCACTGGCCGCAACCGCTCAAGCATCTCACGCGTAAACACCACCTCATACGTATCCGTTGCCCTGCCCCACTGCTCCACGATGACCATGCCGTCGACCAACACGCGTCCCAATTCGGTAATCGTGTCCGCCAGGTCTTCGACGATTGCTTGAGTCCGGCCCCACATGCGATCAGTCATCGCTTGAAGCTCAGCCGCAATAAGGTCAGATGATGTGGGATCCGTATCGGGACAGGTGATGTTGCGCAGCAAATGCTGAAGCTCTTTTACTTTTGCGTAATCCTGTTCCGCCCCCAGCGCACCTTTCAGGATGGTGACGGCTTTCGTCTTGTCGACGCGATTCCCGGACCGATGTGTCGAAGACAATGTCTGCCCCATGGCGCCAGCCATCAGGACCATTATTCGGGCTTCCACGTGCGCTTTCATTGCTTCCATCGATGAAATCGGGCGCGCCAGGGTAATGGCAGCGCCTCCTTGATGCCGCAAGTCCATGGTCACGGACAGGGTCACGCCGCCGGTTGCAAACCCCAATGCGCGGGCCACGACGTAGTGGCCCATTTCGTGATTGGCAATCTGCAATGCACGATCGCGCATGGCTGAAGGCATCTGCTTCGTCATCTCCGTCTCCTTGCATCCCTCGACTTAGCATTCGACTACGAGTGGCGATTGCTGTCCATCCTGTGCGTTGCTGGCTTCGGGTCGGTTCGCTCAACAAAAAAAAGCCGCGCAATCGCGCGGCTTTTTCGTACGTGCGACTCAGCCTTTACTCAGGCAACGCATACGCAATCACGTAATCCCCACGATCCGTTGACTGACGCGCACCGCCCACCGTCAGCAGGATGTACTGCTTACCGGTTTTCGGCGAAACGTAAGTCATCGGACCCGACTGACTACCCACCGGCAAACGCGACTTCCAGATCTCATTGCCGTTACCCGTATCGAACGCCCGCAGGTAGAAGTCCTGGGTACCGGCGAAAAACAGCAGGCCGGACTGGGTGGCCAGAGAAGCACCGAGGGTCGGCATGCCGATCGGAATCTGCAAATGCATGCGGATGCCCAGCGGACCGGTGTCCTGTACGGTGCCGACCGGGACTTGCCACATCAGTTTGTGGGTCTTGAGGTCGATGGCAGACATCGTGCCGAACGGCGGTTTCTGGCACGGAATGCCCACCGCCGAGAGGAAGCGTTCGCGCATCGCCCCGAACGGTGTGCCTTCCTGTGGCACGACGCCCATTTCGATACCGCTGGCCCCGGCGGCGATCTTGTTGCGCGGGATCATGTAGTTGGCCAGGCCCAGGCGCATGTCGTTGACAAACATGTAGTTCGTGTTTGGGTCAACCGAGACGCTACCCCAGTTCATGCCGCCCAACGAGCCCGGGAATTGCAGCGCGCGGTCCATGCCCGGCGGGGTGTAGACGCCTTCGTGGCGCATGCCTTTGAACTGGATGCGGCACATCAACTGGTCAAACGGCGTGGCGCCCCACATGTCGGCTTCGGTCAGGGTCTTGTTGCCGATGGACGGCATGTCCACCGAGAACGGCTGGGTGGGCGAATAGCGTTCGCCGGGCACACTACCTTGCGGAACCGGGCGCTCTTCGACGCGCGCGATCGGCACGCCGGTTTCGCGGTTGAGCAGGAAGATCTCGCCTTGTTTGGTGACTTGCGCCAAGGCTGGCTGCAGGCCGCCCTTGTCGTCCGGCACGTCGTACAACAACGGTTGGGCCGGCAGGTCGAAGTCCCACAGGTCGTGATGGGTGGTCTGGAAGTGCCAGCGCACCTGACCGGTCTTCACGTCGATCGCGACGATGGACGAACTCCACTTGTCATCGAATGCCGTGCGTTGGCCACCAAAGAAGTCTGGCGTGGCGTTGCCGGTGGGCAAGTAGACCAGACCGAGTTTGGCGTCGTAGGACATGGCCGACCAGACGTTTGGTGTGCCGCGTGTATAGGTCTCACCAGCCGGTGGACGTTTGGTGGTGTTCGGATTGCCCGGATCCCACGCCCACACCAGTTCACCGCTGCGTACATCGTAAGCGCGGACCACGCCTGGCGGCTCGCCGGTGGAGTAGTTATCGGCCACACGACCACCGACGATCACCACGTCACCTGCGACCAGCGGGGTTGAGGTTTGCTGGTAGTAACCGGGCTTCACTTCACCCATGTCGGTGGTCAGATCGACCGTGCCTTTGTTGCCAAACTCTTCACACGGCTTGCCGGTCTCGGCATTGATCGCGATCAGACGGGCATCGCCGGTCGGCAGAAACAGACGTTTCGTACAGGCAGTCGGCTGGTTATCCGAAGACACTGGCGTCTCGGAATAACCCAGGCCACGGCAACGCTGCCAGTTTGGCGCAGTACCTTGCGGGTCGAACTTCCAGCGTTGGGCGCCGGTGTCGACGTCCAGCGCGAAGACTTTGCCGTAAGCGGTGCAGGTGTAGACCGTGTCGCCGATTTGCAGTGGGGTGTTCTGGTCTTCAGCGCCAGCGCCGGTGCTTTGCGGGATGTCGCCGGTGCGGAAGGTCCACGCCACCTGCAACTTGTCGATGTTGCCTTTGTTGATCTGGTCCAGCGCAGCAAAGCGGTTGCCAGCGGTGGTGTTACCCCAATGGGCCCAGTCTTTCTGTTCGGTACCCGGAGCGACCGGCGTAACAGCCGGTTCAATGCTGGCCTTGACCACATGGGTCGGCACGAACATGTAGGCCATCGTTGCGACAACGCCGACGCCCAGGATACCGGCGAGGCCATAAGCGCCACGGCCGGCAGTCGCGCCTGAAGCACGGACCAGCATCGGATAGATCAGCGCAACGACCACGCCGATCACGGCGAAGGTCAGCACGCGCGAGACCAGCGGCCAGTATTCGAAACCGGTGTCCCATACGGCCCAGATCGCGGTAAGAATCAGCGCCACACCATACAGCCACGCACCTTGCGGCTTGCGACGGGCGATCATCAGCCCGGACACCAGCATCGCCAGGCCCATCAGCAGGAAATACCAGCTGCCGCCCAGCGAGACCAGATAACCGCCGCCACCGGCCAGGCCGAGTCCGATCAACGCAATCAGGACACCCAGCCCCAACAGCAACCATTTGCCGCCGCCGGCAGCCCCAGAATTATTCATGTCGGTAATTTTCCCCATTTGTGACAAGCGCGGAATAATGTACTACCTAGTTACTTATGGCAAATTGTCGCAGGTAAAAATGGCATGAACGGTACTGAGGCTAGATCAAACATCCGGTATGCGAGCGGTGCTGTAACATGCTGACCCATTGATTTGTGTTGCTGGAGACGACCATTGCCTGACACTCGCCCGCCCGTTCTTGACGAAATCGACCGCCAATTGATCGCGGCCCTGCAAATCAATGCCCGCGAAAGCGTGGCCATGCTCGCCCGGCAATTGGGCATCGCCCGCACCACCGTAACGTCGCGGCTGTCGCGGCTGGAAAAGGCCAGGGTCATCACCGGTTACGGCGTGCGCCTGGGCCAGCGTGTGGTGGACGGCGGATTGCAGGCGTACGTCGGGATCACGGTGCAACCGCGCTCTGGCAAGGAGGTGTTGCGGCGCTTGAGTGCGATGGCTCAGGTTCAGCAGTTGTGTGCGGTGAGTGGCGAATTTGATTATGTGGCCTGGTTGCGCACTGATTCGCCGGAGCAACTGGATCAGTTGCTGGATCAGATCGGCAGTGTGGACGGGGTGGAGAAGACGACCACGTCGATCATTCTCAGCAGCAAGATAGATCGCGGCCAGCCGGTTTAACCGCAATCTTTATGTGGGAGCGGGCTTGCTCGCGAAAGCGGTGTGCCATTGAAAAATGAAATAACAGACATACCGCTTTCGCGAGCAAGCCCGCTCCCACAGTGGACAGTGTGTATCGACACCTCGTCACTATGATCAATTAATTAGCAAAACGACGACACATTGCGTCTTATTAACGTGTTCTACGCTCTCTAGAATGGCTGCCATCTTTTCCTATACTCAGACGCGCACCCCGCGTCCGGTCGCCAGCAAGGTCAGCCATGAACAAGAACAATCGCCATCCTGCAGACGGTAAAAAACCAGTCACCATTTTTGGCCCGGACTTTCCTTTCGCTTTCGACGACTGGATCGAACACCCGGCCGGCCTCGGCAGCATTCCTGCGCACAACCACGGCGCCGAAGTAGCGATTGTCGGCGCCGGTATCGCCGGTTTGGTCGCGGCCTACGAACTGATGAAACTGGGCCTCAAGCCCGTCGTCTATGAAGCCTCTAAATTGGGCGGCCGTCTGCGCTCGCAGGCGTTCAACGGGACCGATGGCATCGTCGCTGAACTGGGCGGCATGCGCTTCCCGGTGTCGTCCACCGCGTTTTACCACTACGTCGACAAGCTCGGCCTCCAGACCAAACCCTTTCCCAATCCGCTGACCCCTGCCTCTGGCAGCACCGTCATCGACCTGGAAGGCAAAACCCATTACGCACAGAAACTGGCGGATCTTCCGGCACTGTTCCAGGAAGTGGCTGACGCATGGGCGGACGCACTGGAAGCCGGCTCACAGTTCTCCGATATCCAACAAGCAATCCGCGACCGCGACGTGCCACGCCTCAAAGAGTTGTGGAACACCCTGGTTCCGCTGTGGGACGACCGCACCTTCTACGACTTTGTCGCCACCTCCGAAGCCTTCGCCAAGCTGTCGTTCCATCACCGCGAAGTGTTCGGCCAGGTCGGTTTCGGCACCGGCGGCTGGGACTCGGACTTCCCGAATTCGATGCTGGAAATCTTCCGCGTAGTGATGACTAACTGCGACGATCACCAACACCTGGTCGTCGGCGGCGTCGAACAAGTGCCGCAAGGCATCTGGCGCCATGTGCCGGAACGTTGCGTGCACTGGCCCGAAGGCACCAGCCTCAAGTCGCTGCACAGGGGCGCGCCACGCTCCGGGGTCAAAAAAATCGCTCACGCCGCGGACGGTCGTTTTGCGGTCACCGATAACAACGGCGATACCCGCGAGTACGCGGCAGTGCTGACCACCTGCCAGAGCTGGCTGCTGACCACCCAGATCGAGTGCGACGAAACCCTGTTCTCGCAAAAGATGTGGATGGCCCTCGACCGCACCCGCTACATGCAATCTTCCAAAACCTTCGTGATGGTCGACCGCCCGTTCTGGAAGGACAAGGACCCGGAAACCGGCCGCGACCTGATGAGCATGACCCTCACCGATCGCCTGACCCGCGGCACCTATCTGTTCGACAACGGCGACGACAAGCCGGGCGTGATTTGCCTGTCGTACTCGTGGATGAGCGATGCGTTGAAAATGCTTCCGCACCCGGTGGAAAAACGCGTCGAGCTGGCGTTGAACGCGCTGAAAAAGATCTACCCGAAAGTCGACATCGCCGCGCGAATCATCGGCGATCCGATCACCGTGTCGTGGGAAGCCGACCCGCATTTCCTTGGCGCCTTCAAAGGCGCATTGCCCGGTCACTACCGTTACAACCAGCGCATGTACGCACACTTCATGCAGGCTGATATGCCGGCCGAACAGCGCGGGATTTTCATCGCCGGCGACGACGTTTCGTGGACGCCGGCGTGGGTCGAAGGCGCGGTGCAGACCTCGCTCAATGCGGTGTGGGGCATCATGAAACACTTCGGCGGTGAAACTCACGCCGAGAACCCGGGTCCAGGAGATGTGTTCAACGAGATCGGTCCGATCGCCCTGCCCGAGTAAAAGGAGTTCGAAATGCGCGTAGCCCTTTACCAATGTCCACCGCTGCCTCTGGACGTCGCCGGCAATTTGCAACGCCTGCATCAACTGGCGCTGGAGGCCAAAGGCGCCGATTTGCTGGTGCTGCCGGAGATGTTCCTGACCGGCTACAACATCGGCGTCGATGCCGTCAGCGTCCTGGCGGAGGTGCACAACGGTGAATCGGCGCAGCAGATCGCGCGCATTGCCAAGACGGCGGGGATCGCCATTTTGTATGGCTATCCCGAGCGCACCGAAGACGGGCAGATCTACAACGCCGTGCAACTGATCGACGCCAATGGCGAGCGCCTGTGCAACTACCGCAAGACTCACCTGTTCGGCGACCTCGATCACTCGATGTTCAGCGCCGGCCAGGATGATTTTCCGCTGGTGGAGCTCAACGGCTGGAAGCTCGGTTTCCTGATTTGCTACGACATGGAGTTCCCGGAGAACGCGCGGCGTCTGGCCCTGGCCGGCGCCGAGCTGATTCTGGTGCCGACAGCGAACATGATTCCTTACGACTTCATCGCCGACGTCACCGTCCGCGCCCGCGCCTTCGAAAACCAGTGTTACGTGGCTTATGCCAATTACTGCGGCAACGAAGGCGACATCCACTACTGCGGCCAGAGCAGCATCGCCGCGCCGGATGGTAGCCGCATCGCACAGGCGGGCCTCGATGAAGCGCTGATTGTCGGTGAGCTGGATCGCCAGTTGATGATCGATTCCCGCGCCGCCAATCGTTACTTCCTCGATCGCCGCCCCGAGCTTTACGGCGAGCTGAACAAGCGCTGACACCCAGTAATCCGCTAGCATTAGCGCTTCCCTGTTCTGGAAGTGCTCATGCCTGCGCTGAATCCCCCTCGCCCTCACACTGAAACCCTGGCCAACGGCCTGCGAGTGACGCTGCGTCATGCCCCGAATCTGAAGCGTTGTGCGGCCGCGTTGCGGGTCGCTGCGGGCAGTCATGACGTGCCATTGGCATGGCCAGGCCTGGCGCATTTTCTTGAGCACCTGTTGTTTCTCGGTACCGAGCGTTTTCCTGCGGAACAAGGGCTGATGGCCTACGTACAAGGTCATGGCGGGCAGGTGAATGCACGGACCAGCGAGCGCACCACCGACTTCTTTTTCGAATTGCCGCCTCAAGTTTTCAACGGAGGACTGCAGCGTCTGTCAGACATGCTCGCTCATCCGCGTATGAATCTGGACGATCAGTTGCGGGAACGGGAAGTGCTGCACGCGGAGTTTGTCGCCTGGTCGCAGGATCCTACGGCACAGCAGCAACTGGCGTTGTTCGATGGGCTTTCGCCGACTCATCCGTTGCGCGGCTTTCATGCCGGCAACCGCGACAGCCTGCCCGTGCAGCAACCGGAGTTTCAGCAAGCGCTGCAGGATTTCCATCAGCGGTTTTATCAGACCGGACAGATGACGCTGAGCCTGGCCGGTCCGCAAAGTATCGAAGAGCTGAAGCAAATGGCGCTGAAGTTCGGCGCGGTGATTTCCGAGGGAAAAAACCTCCCGCAACAGGCTCCTGTGCCGCTGATGGAGTCTTCAGTCGCAAGTTATCAACAGGCTGGCGAGCGTCGGCTGGATCTGCTGTTTACCTTCGAAGCACTGCCCAATGCGTCGACCGAAGCATTGGCGTTTCTGTGCCATTGGTTGAACGCCGCGAAGCCCGGCGGGCTGCTGACTGTATTGCGCGAATGCGGTTTGGCTGAGCATCTGAATGCCAAGCCGCTGTATCAATTTGCCGGACAAGCCGTGCTGCACGTTGAATTCACAACGACCGCGTCGGCGAGCATCCTGAGCGAGAAGCTCCTGGATTGGCTGGGCTTTTTTGCAGCTCAACAAAATTGGACCCTTCTGCGTGAGGAGTACGCTGCCGTGCTTCAGCGCCAGCAACAAGTCAGCAGTGCGCTGCAACTGGCCCGACTCGACAGCGAACAGCTTGAAACCGGGTTATCCGAGCAAGGCGTTGTAGCGCTCAAGGACATCCTGAAGAAAATCGGCGCTGTGGATAACTTCAGCGGTGAATGGCAACTGCCGACACCGAATCCGTTCTTGCGCGCCGAGGCACCACCCTCAAATGCCGGCCTGATTCGCGGCCAGACCAGCAAACACCGTGGCCTGCGGACATTCGCGCAGGACCGCTCGCGCAGCCGTCGCGAAAACTCGCCGATGCAATTCAGCCAGGCCCTGCCCGATAACACCGCTGAAGGCGCGATTTATCTGCGCTGGCGATTAGAGTCCAGACCTCAACCCCGCCATCAGCTGGGTCTGGAAAACCGCCTGCAGCCGCTGCGCGAGGATGCCCGTCAGGCAGGCGTCGACTTTTCCTTCAGCGCTTCAGGAAATGAATGGTTGCTGAAAATGACGGGGCTGCAAGAGTCGATGCCGACCGTCCTCGAACATGCGCTGAAAGAGCTGACAAACCCTGATGCCGGTTTCTCACAGGAAGAACCGAAAAGCGCCGCATTGATACCGATTAAACAACTGCTGAAAGCGCTGCCTGATCATTGCCTTGAGCAAAGCTCAGTCGCTGATGACTTGCAGCAGCTATGGTCGACGGCGCGCTGGGAAGGCCTGGCAATCGGGTTGTCGGCACAGACTCAAGCAGCGATGGGGTTCGCCCTGAGTCGCGTGCCCGGCATTGCGGACACTCAACCGTCGTCGCCGCCCTCGATCAACGGGCTGCGTCTGTGGACCGCCGTCGACACCGGTTCCAGCGAACACACGCTGTTGCTGTTCTGTCCGACGGCCACGCAGGAAATCTCTGACGACGCTGCGTGGCGTTTGCTCGCGCACATTTGTCAGACGCCGTTCTACCAGCGCCTTCGCGTGGAGTTGCAACTGGGTTATGCGGTGTTCAGTGCGCTGCGGCAGGTCCATGGGCAGACGGGCGTTCTGTTCGGCGTGCAATCACCGAGCGTCGCGCCTCTGAACCTGCTGCAACATATGGAAGACTTTCTGAACGACCTGCCCGCAATGATCGACGGCATCGACGAGGCGACCTTCGTTGCCCAGCGTCAGGCCTTGGCCGATCAATTCCAGATCGCTGCGTTGCCCGTCGCCCAGGCCGCCGAACTGCAATGGCAGGGCAAGCTGGCCGGCCACTCGTCGGATTATCTGACGCAGCTTCCCCAAGCCATTCTGGACATCGATCGTTCTGCCCTGCGCGCCGCCGCACTGCGCCTGATCAACGCCGAGGGCGGCTGGCGCGGTCTGGCCAGCAGTTCGCAGCCGGAGGCGCCTTGGCAAGTGGCAAAATGATCATTACCGCTGGTGCAATTAGCTTTTTCCGAGATTGCAGGCCAATCGCTCTGTAATTTTGAGTAACATAGCCACCTAACTATCTGAACATCTCCGGCTGGAGGTGGACTATATGTATAGATCTCAACCGTCCCATCACCTGAAGGAGCGCTCCCATGTCCTGGTCCAAACCTGCTTACACCGACCTGCGTATCGGCTTTGAAGTCACCATGTACTTCGCAAGCCGCTAAGCTTGTCCTGCCGTTCAGCGCCTCGGTTTGCCGAGGCGTTTTTATTTTCAGCGTTTAAATGATGGAGCACCCATGTTTGTCCAGATTCTAGGTTCCGCCGCCGGCGGCGGTTTCCCCCAGTGGAACTGCAACTGCGTGAACTGCGCAGGTTTTCGCGACGGGAGCCTGAATGCCAAGGCGCGGACCCAGTCGTCCATCGCGATTTCCGATGACGGCGTGAACTGGGTGCTGTGCAACGCCTCGCCGGACATCCGCGCCCAGCTCCAGAATTTTGCCCCGATGCAACCGGGCCGCGCCCTGCGCGATACCGGTATCAGCGCGATCATCCTGATGGACAGCCAGATCGACCACACCACCGGCCTGCTCAGCCTGCGCGAGGGTTGCCCGCACAACGTCTGGTGCACCGACATGGTCCATGAAGACCTGAGCACCGGTTTCCCGCTGTTTACCATGCTGACCCACTGGAATGGCGGGCTGAACTGGAACCGCATCGAACTCGACTGCAGCTTCACCATCCCGACCTGCCCGAGTCTGCGTTTCACTCCGCTGCCACTGCGCAGTGCCGCGCCACCGTATTCGCCGCACCGTTTCGACCCGCATCCGGGCGACAACATCGGGTTGATCATTGAAGACCTGAACACCGGCGGCAAGCTGTTCTACGCGCCGGGCCTGGGCAAGGTCGACGCGCCGTTGCTGGAAATCATGGCCGGCAGCGACTGCCTACTGGTGGACGGCACGATGTGGGACGACGACGAAATGCAGCGCCGTGGTGTCGGCACCCGCACCGGTCGGGAAATGGGCCATCTGGCGCAGAACGGCCCCGGCGGCATGCTGGAAGTGCTGGAACAGTTGCCCAAGCAGCGCAAGGTGCTTATTCACATCAACAACACCAACCCGATCCTTGATGAGGATTCGCCGGAGCGCGCCGAGCTGGCTCGGCGGGACGTTGAAGTGGCGTATGACGGCATGAGTATTGTGTTGTAGCGGATGGCCTCTTCGCGGGCAAGCCTCGCTCCTACAGGGATAGCGCCGAACCTGTAGGAGCGAGGCTTGCCCGCGAAAGCGTCCGATAAGACACAACAGAATCCACCGGTTATTCCCCCGGAGACCGAAATGACTGACACCCCACTGTCCCCCGCCGAATTCGAAGCCGCCCTGCGCGCCAAGGGCGCCTATTACCACATCCATCACCCCTATCACGTGGCGATGTACGAAGGCCGGGCGACCCGCGAGCAGATCCAGGGCTGGGTCGCCAACCGCTTCTACTATCAGGTGAACATCCCCCTGAAGGACGCTGCGATTCTGGCCAATTGCCCGGACCGGGAAATCCGCCGCGAGTGGATTCAACGCCTGCTCGACCATGACGGCGCCCCCGGCGAAGACGGCGGTATCGAAGCGTGGCTGCGTCTGGGACAGGCCGTCGGCCTCGACCCGGACCAACTGCGCTCGCAGGAACTGGTGTTGCCCGGCGTGCGTTTCGCCGTGGACGCCTACGTCAACTTCGCCCGCCGGGCCAGTTGGCAGGAAGCCGCCAGCAGCTCATTGACCGAGCTGTTCGCGCCGCAGATCCACCAGTCGCGTCTCGACAGCTGGCCGCAGCATTACCCATGGATCGACCCGGCCGGTTACGAATATTTCCGCACCCGTCTGGGCCAGGCGCGCCGCGATGTCGAACACGGTCTGGCGATCACCTTGCAGCACTACACGACGCGGGAAGGCCAGGAGCGCATGCTGGAAATTCTCCAGTTCAAACTGGACATTCTTTGGAGCATGCTCGATGCCATGAGCATGGCCTACGAACTGAAACGCCCGCCGTATCACAGCGTGACCGAGCAACGGGTCTGGCACAAAGGAATCAGCTTATGAGTTTTGATCGCAGCAAGACCCCAACCTGGCGTCCAGGCTACCGGTTCCAGTATGAACCTGCGCAGAAAGGCCATGTGCTGCTGTACCCGGAAGGCATGATCAAACTGAATGAAAGCGCCGCGCTGATCGGCGGTTTGATCGACGGCGAACGTGACGTCGCGGCGATCATCGCCGAGCTGGACGCGCAGTTCCCTGGCGTGCCGGAGCTCGGTGATGACATCGAGCAATTCATGGAGGTCGCCCGTGCTCAGCACTGGATCGAACTTGCCTGATTCCGTGTCGGACAAGTTACCGCCCAAACCGGAAATCGGCCTGCCGCTGTGGCTGCTGGCCGAGCTGACCTACCGCTGCCCGCTGCAATGCCCGTACTGCTCCAATCCACTGGATTTCGCCGAGCAAGGCAAAGAGCTGAGCACCGAGCAGTGGATCAAGGTGTTCCGCGAAGCACGGGAAATGGGCGCGGCGCAGCTGGGCTTTTCCGGCGGTGAACCGCTGGTGCGCCAGGACCTCGCCGAACTGATTGCCGAGGCGCGCAAGTTGGGTTTCTACACCAACCTGATCACCTCCGGCATCGGCCTCACCGAGCAGAAAATCAGCGACTTCAAGGAGGCCGGCCTGGACCATATCCAGATCAGCTTCCAGGCCAGCGACGAGCAGGTGAACAACTTGCTGGCCGGCTCGAAAAAGGCCTTCGCGCAGAAGCTGGAAATGGCTCGTGCAGTGAAAGCACATGGTTATCCGATGGTGCTGAACTTCGTCACCCACCGGCACAACATCGACAAGATCGACCGGATCATCGAGCTGTGCATCGCCCTTGAGGCGGACTTCGTCGAACTCGCCACGTGCCAGTTCTACGGCTGGGCGCAGCTCAATCGGGTCGGTCTGCTGCCGACCAAGGAACAACTGGTCCGGGCTGAACGCATCACCAACGAATACCGCGCAAAACTGGAAGCCGAAGGGCATCCGTGCAAGCTGATTTTCGTCACGCCGGACTACTACGAAGAACGACCGAAAGCCTGCATGAACGGTTGGGGCAGTATTTTTCTGACAGTAACCCCGGACGGAACCGCGCTGCCGTGTCACGGCGCCCGACAGATGCCGGTGCAGTTTCCTAACGTGCGCGACCACAGCATGCAGCACATCTGGTACGACTCGTTTGGCTTCAACCGCTTTCGCGGTTACGACTGGATGCCCGAGCCATGCCGCTCGTGCGACGAGAAAGAAAAGGACTTCGGTGGCTGCCGCTGCCAGGCCTTCATGCTCACCGGTGACGCCAGCAACGCCGACCCGGTGTGCAGCAAGTCGGAACATCACGGCGTGATTCTCAAGGCCCGCGAAGAAGCCGAGCACGCGACCCAGACCATCGAACAACTGGCCTTTCGCAATGAACGAAACTCACGACTCATCGCAAAAAGCTGAACCCTTCAGCGCCGCCAAAGCGGTCGCTGCCGGTGTCGACTTTGCCGAACTGCAGGTTGGCCAGCATGGCCTGTTCTGGAACGAGTACCGTCCCGAGGACGCCGCTTGTCGAATCTGGCATTGGCGTGATGGCCAGGCCCATTGCCTGACGCCAATGGGTTTCAGCGTGCGCAGTCGGGTGTACGAATATGGCGGCGGAGCGTTCTGTCTGACAGATGACGGGGTAGTTTTCGTCAACGAGGCGGATCAGCAGCTGTATCGCCAATCGCTCAAAGACGAAATGCCCGAAGCGCTGACGTCCGGTGAATGCCGCTACGGCGATCTGCAATTTGCCAACGGGCAAGTGTTGGCCGTTGAAGAACATCGGGATCGGCATCGACTGGTGGCCATCGATCTGGCGGACAGCACACGGCATCTGTTGGCCGAGGGTGCCGACTTTTATGCCGCGCCGACACTGAGCCCCGATGCTCGACGGTTGGCCTGGATCGAATGGAGCCGTCCGGACCAGCCATGGACCGCGACGCGCCTGATGGTTGCCGAGCGCCAGAGCGATGGCCGTTACGCTCAAGCGCGCTGCCTGGCGGGTGAAGATATTCAGGAGTCGTTGCAACAACCGCGATTCGATGACCGTGGCCGACTGCTTTGCCTGACGGATCGCGGCGGTTACTGGCAGCCGTGGGCGGAGTCTTCCGATGCGTTGCGCCCGTTGCCCAGCACTGCGGCGGATCATGGACCAGCGCCCTGGCAGTTGGGTGGCTGCACTTGGCTGCCCTTGGGTGAAAACAGCTATCTGGCCAGTTGGACCGAAGGCGGATTCGGCCGACTGGGCATTGGCGGTGACGCTACAGAAGATTTCACCGGGGACTACAGCCGATTCCGACATCTCGCACTGGATGAACAATTCATCTACTGCATCGCCGCTTCGCCGGTCAGTTCATCAGCCGTGATCGCCATCGACCGCAAGACCCGAGCCGTCAGGGTATTGGCCGGTGGAATCGCGCCGCTGCCCGCCGATCAGATCAGCATCGCACAAACCCTGCGCTACCCGAGCGGTTCGGGCGAGGCTCATGGTTTCTTCTACCCTGCGATGACCGGCGAAGCGAAACCGCCGCTGGTGGTATTCATCCACGGCGGCCCGACATCGGCGTGCTACCCGATGCTTGATCCGCGCATCCAGTACTGGGCACAACGCGGCTTCGCCGTGGCCGACCTCAACTACCGTGGCAGCAGCGGCTACGGCCGGGCCTATCGCCAGGCGCTGCATTTGAGTTGGGGTGAAGTGGATGTGGAAGATGCCTGCGCAGTAGTCGCCCATCTCGCAGAGCGCGGATTGATCGATGGCGACCAGGCGTTTATTCGCGGTGGCAGTGCCGGCGGCTACACCACGCTGTGTGCGTTGGCGTTCAAGAAGGTCTTTCGCGCTGGTGCCAGCCTTTACGGCGTCAGCGATCCCGTTGCCCTGGGCCGCGCAACCCACAAGTTCGAAGGCGATTACCTGGATTGGCTGATTGGCGATCCCGAGCTGGACGCCGAGCGCTACGCCGCACGCACACCCCTGCTGCATGCGAGCAACATCAACGTGCCGGTGATTTTCTTTCAGGGCGAACTGGACGCTGTGGTCGTGCCGCAACAGACCCGCGATATGGCCGAGGCGTTGCAGCAAAACGGCATTCTGGTACAGGCGCATTATTACGCGGACGAACGTCACGGCTTCCGCAAGGCCGGCAATCAGGCCCATGCGCTGGAACAGGAGTGGTTGTTTTATCGACGGGTGATGGCGCTCGAAAGCTGAAACCGTGTCGCGCCCTTCGCGGGCAAGCCACGCTCCTACAGGATCTTCAGCGTGCACAAACTCTGTGGGAGCTGGCTTGCCAGCGAATGCGATCTATCTTGCGATGCGAACCTTAGCGCTTGGCGATGATGTACACCGCATGCACGATCCCTGGAATATAACCGCACAACGTCAGCAGAATATTCAGCCAGAACGCGCCAGCGAAACCGACTTGCAGAAACACGCCCAGTGGCGGCAATAGAATGGCGATGAGGATGCGAATGAAGTCCATGGGGCAGCTCCTGAATTGAAGTGGGCTCATGTGAGCCTTACTGCTAATCGACCAACACCGTTCGTCAGGGTTCAGTGCTGTTCCTCAGGCCAGTATCTCCAGACCGTGTTTCTGCACAATGCTCAACAACTTCAGCGCCATGCCACTGGGGTGTTTATCCCCTGCTTCCCACTGTTTGACCGTCGACGCGCTGGTGTTCAGATAACGCGCAAATACCGGCTGGCTGACGTTGTTGCGTTCGCGCAGTGCTTTGATCTGCTCCGCAGGAATCGCGTCCGGCACCGTCGCGAGACAGGATTCATCGAACTCGCGCATGGTTGCCTTGCTGATTGCGCCGATGGCGTACAAGGCACTGGCGGATTCGTGAATCGACTCAAACACGTCGCTTTTGTATTTCTTACTCATGGTGTATCTCCACAAACTCCTCGGTATCCAACAAGTGCTGGACTTGCATGTCGGTCATAACGCCATAAACCTTGGCTAAACCACGCAGTTCGGTCAGTTCCGCAAAACTGATATTGCTCCGATCCTTCTTCGCAAACAGCAACTGATAGATCCAGTAACGACCGCCCTTCGCCACAACAATCGAGCGATGGCGGTTGGCATTCAAACGCTTCTTCCAAACCCCGCCGCCGAGACTTTCCACCTGGCCCTTGAGCATTTCGGTGAATGCCTCCCGAAGCTCATCATCACCAATCCAGGCCTTACCCGCCTGCATCGCAAAACGCTTTGTCTTGAACAACCTTGGTGACATTGGCATCCCTTCCAAAAAACATACCACTGAGTGGTATAGAAATCAAAACCAGGAATCCTTCACTGACACCGGCACTCCCTGCCGGCTTTTCTAAAAAGCCACCGATTTATCTCCCGTTCAAGCGACGAAGTGCGCCTGGAAAAACGCAGAGACAAAAAAACGCCCCACGTCAAAAGAATCAAACGTGGGGCGATGCGTTATACCGCGAGACGGTTCGGAAATTCGTGTAGGGCGGTTCTGATCAGACGGCAATCCCTTTGCGGCATTGCAGTTGTGCGGTGCGCACGCGGGAAAAGGCGCGGGCCAGGCGCAGGAGCATTTCGTCGATGTTGGATTTACTGACCGTGAGCGCTGGGGTGAATCGCAGGCAATCGGTTTGCGGGGCGTCGAGCAGCAAGCCTTCGTACAGCGCTGCTTTGGCTACGGCGTCAGCCGAATCGTCGGACAGGGTCAGACCCCAGAGCAATCCCTGACCGCGCAGTTCGCCGTGTCCATAGCGATGAGCCAGACGTGCCAGGCCTTCGCACAAGTGCTGGCCAGTTTCCCTGACATGCTCGAGAAAGCCCTTGTCCTGCACACTATCGAGCACAGCCAGGCCAGCAGCGGTCATCAGCGCGTTGCCATGATGAGTGCCCGTCAGCTCGCCGACGTCGAAGCAGCAGGCTTTGCCACGTGCCAGCAGCGCCGCCAAGGGCACACCACCGCCCAGGCCTTTGCCGAGGACGACGATATCGGCTCGCACACCGTAGGACTGTTCCGCGAGTAAGGTGCCGAGTCGACCAAGACCGGTTTGCACTTCGTCGAAGATCAACAGGATGCCAAGCTCACGGCACAGGCGTTCGACACCCTTGAGGTAATCCTCGGTAGCGGGAATGACCCCGGCTTCGTTCTGGATCGGCTCAAGCATGATTGCCACGGTCCGGGCATCAACGGCGGCGTGCAGAGCGGCCAGATCATTGAACGGTACGTGGCTGAAGCCTGGAAGTTGCGGCTCGAAGCGGTTGGTCAGCCTGGAACTGTCCGACGCCGGGATCGTCCCGAGACTACGGCCATGGCAACCGTTGTTGGCCACGATGATCCGCGACGCACCGCCGCGATGTTGCTGGCCCCACTTGCGCGCCAGTTTGATCGCCGCTTCACAGGCTTCACTGCCACTGTTGAGCAGGTACGCCTGGTCACTGCCAGTGCTGACGCAGAGCCGCTCGGCAAGGTTGAGCATGCCGCGGTTGTGCAGGCCGAAACCGGGGTTGATCAGCGATTGAGCTTGCGCCGTGATTGCGTTGACCAGTACCGAAGGGCTATGCCCGAGGCTATTGGCCCCGCCCCCCTGGGAAAAATCCAGATAGGCGCGGTCTTCGCTGTCCCACAGCCAGGAGCCCTGACCGCGCACAAAAATCTGTTTCGGCCGCTCGACACTGGGCATCAGGCACTCACTGGAAAGATTGTCACTTCTGTACGACAGGAAAGTGTCCGCGCTCAGGTCATCAAGGCTGGGAGCGTTGCGTCGTAAATTGAACAAATTCATCCGAAAACACCTCGTGTGAAGTGTTTTGCCTTACCTATGTAAACACCTTCGGCGTAAACGGTAGTCATCGCGTTCTATGGCCCTGTAAGCCCTGTGAATGCGGTTAGACTAGGCTCAGGCAGGACCTTGAGCCATTTCGATTTCCCAGCATTTTCAATAAGTAAAACTTATGGATTTTAAACAACTGCGTTATTTCGTCGCGGTCTACGAAGAGGGCCATGTGGGCCGGGCCGCCGAGCGGCTTTCAATCTCCCAACCGGCACTCTCCCAACAGATTCGCCAGCTCGAACAACACCTCGATGTGAGCCTGTTCGAGCGCAGCAGTAAACGCTTGCTGCCGACCCTGGCCGCGCACACGCTGTACAACCACGCCCTGCCCTTGCTCGACGGCCTGCAACGGGCGCGTGAAGCATTGGGCAACTTCAAGGGACAAGCGCTGCGCACCCTGGCCATTGGCGTGCTGCAAACCGTCCACACCAGCCTGGTGCCGCAGATGCTCGAACGCGTGCGCAAGGCGCAGCCGCACCTGGTGGTGCAGATCTATGAACTGACGGGACTGGAAATCGAACGACGGCTGCTCAACGGTTCACTGGACATCGGCATCAGTTACCTGCCGCCCCGTCAGCCGGGGCTACACGGCGTGATGCTGTACGAAGATGAACTGACACTGGTCATCCCGGCGGATCATCCGCTGCGTGAATTCAAGAAAGTCTCCATGAGTCAGGCCGCCGAGTTGCCGATGTTGCTGCTGGGTGAAGAGTTTCAGGTGCGGCAGATCTGGCAGACGCAACTGGCCAGCCTGGGACGACGCCCGCAAGTGCAGGCCGAACTGAACAACATGGCGGGGATTCTCGACAGCCTGCCGCACACCCGGTTGGCGACTGTCCTGCCAGGTCGCTCGCAGAAGATGCTGGGCAATGACGAACTGCTCTGGAAGCCGCTGACCGAGCCACGGGTGCCATTGAAAGTCGGGTTGGTGTGTCGCGATGTGCAACGGCAACAAGCGTCATTGGCGTTGTTGCGGACCTTGCTTGAAGAAGTGATGAATGGCCCGAATGAAGTCCCGACAACCCTGGACGGGATGAGCTGACTACTTTTCTGCGGGCAAAAGAAAACCCCGCCGAAGCGGGGCTTTGCAGACTGTTTCCCTGACATCCATTTCACTCCGCCGTCCTGGCAGAATCCTACGTGTCCGTGTTGTTGCTTTGCGCTTCCTGCGCGACGTCCATGTGAAGTAGATTAGCCGTGGATCCAATTTGCATCTATGGGAGAAAAGCAGCACGTCATGTAAGAGAATGCTTACATGACGTTACATTGTCAGAACTGCGCCGCGTCCAGCAGGAACAGCGACTCGCTACCGGCCTTCACCGACGCACTCAACGAGTGAATACGCGGCAGCAGGCGTGCGAAATAGAACCGCGCCGTGCCCAATTTGCTCGCGTAGAAATCGTCCTGCGCTTCTTTGCCGAAGGCGGCCTTGGCCATCAGTGCCCACATGTAGGCGTAAGCCACGTAACCGAAAGTTTGCAGGTATTCGACCGAAGCCGCACCGATTTCATTCGGGTTGTTTTTCGCCCGATCCAGCAACCACGCCGTCAGTTCGTCGAGGGTGGTCACGGCATCGTTCAGCGGCTTGGTGAACTCGTCCAGCTCAGCGCTGGCCGTCGCGGTGAAGTGACGAATCTCGTCGGCGAACAGGTTGTAGAACGCCCCGCCGCTGCCAACGATCTTGCGCCCTACAAGGTCCAGCGCCTGGATGCCGTTGGTGCCTTCGTAGATCTGAGTGATGCGCACATCGCGAACCAGTTGCTCCTGGCCCCACTCACGGATGTAACCGTGGCCGCCGAAAACCTGCTGGCCGTGAACGGTGGTTTCCAGACCGAGGTCAGTCAGGAATGCCTTCGCTACCGGGGTCAGCAGCGCCACCAGGTCTTCCGCGCGTTTGCGGGTGGTCGCGTCTTCACTGAACTTGGCGGTGTCCAGTTGCATGGCCACGTAAGTCGAGAAGGCACGGCCGCCTTCGTTCGAGGCTTTCATGGTCAGCAGCATACGACGCACGTCCGGGTGGACGATGATCGGGTCGGCCACTTTGTCCTTGTTCTGCGCGCCGGTCGGCGAACGGCTTTGCAGGCGGTCGCGGGCGTATTCAACGGCGTTCTGGTAAGAGCGCTCGCCAGAGGCCAGGCCCTGGATACCGACGCCCAGACGCTCGTAGTTCATCATGGTGAACATCGCCGCCAGGCCTTTGTTCGGCTCGCCGACCAGGTAACCCACGGCTTCGTCGAAGTTCATCACGCAAGTTGCAGAGGCCTGAATGCCCATCTTGTGTTCGATCGAACCGCAGGTCGCCGGGTTACGTGCGCCGAGGCTGCCATCGGCATTGACCATGAACTTCGGCACCAGGAACAGCGAAATGCCTTTCGGCCCCGCCGGTGCATCCGGCAGTTTGGCGAGTACCAGGTGAATGATGTTCTCGGTCAGGTCGTGTTCGCCGCCGGTGATGAAAATCTTGGTGCCGCTGACTTTGTAGGAACCGTCCGCCTGAGGCTCAGCCTTGGTGCGGATGATGCCCAGGTCTGTACCGGCGTGCGGCTCGGTCAGGCACATGGAACCGGCCCAGACGCCGGCGTACATGTTCGGCAGGTAGGCGGCTTTCAGCTCGTCGCTGGCGTGGGCGTTGATCGACAGGCAAGCACCGGCGGTCAACATCGGGTACAGACCGAACGACAGGCTCGCGGAGTTGACCATTTCTTCGACCTGGGCCGAAACCGCCTTGGGCATCCCCATGCCGCCGTAGGTCGGATCGCCACCGACACCGACCCAACCGCCTTCAGCGTAAGTCTGATAAGCCTGTGGGAAACCTGCCGGCGTGGTGACAGCACCGTCCGCCCAATGGCAACCTTCTTCGTCAGCCGCACGGCTCAGGGGCGCGATGCTTTTGCTGGTGACCTTGCCGGCCTCTTCAAGAATGGCTTCAACGGTTTCTGCGTCGACGGTATCGGCCAGTGCAGGCAACTCGGCCCAGAGCTTGGCGACCTCGAATACTTCATTGAGGACGAAGCGCATATCGCGCAGGGGCGCTTTGTAGTCAGCCATGGCAAACCTCGCAGGATCTTTACAGGTGATTCGTAGGAAGAGTGTTTTCGTTGGGTCCGAGTGTAACCCAACAACTTTTGCGACACATAGGGTCAGGCTGTGACCGTTTTGTAATTTTTGGTCATTGCGTTTTTGTGTCTGCCAGAACGCCTTCGCGGGCAAGCCTCGCTCCTACAGGTTTTATGTCGTGCACACCATGCGTGCACAACGAAGGACCTGTAGGAGCGAGCGATGCGGCGATCCGACTTGCCCGCGAAGCTTTTCAAACGCAACCGTTACACCGAGAACAACTCCGCTGGCAGCTGCATCAAGCAATCGCTACCCGCCTCGATGGCCGCGCGATGAGCAGCCGTGCGTGGCAGCAATCGCTTGAAGTAAAACTCGCTGGTCGCCAGTTTGCCCCGGCAGAAATCGGCATCGCCGCTGCCCGCATCCAGTTGCGCCTGAGCCACCAGCGCCATGCGCAGCCACAAGTAACCGAGGATGATGTAACCGCTGTACATCAGGTAATCCACCGACGCGGCGCCCACTTCGTCCGGATTCTTCATCGCGGCCATGCCCACCTGGGTAGTCAGTTCGCCCCACTGCTGGTTCAACCCGTTGAGTTGCGCCACGTAGCTGGCGAGTTGCGGATGATCGGCGTTCGCCGCGCAGAACTTGTGAACGATTTTGGTAAAACCGCGTAGCAGTTTGCCCTGGCTGCCGAGCACTTTGCGCCCGAGCAAATCCAGCGCCTGAATGCCGTTGGTGCCTTCGTAGATCGGTGCGATCCGGCAATCGCGAACCAACTGCTCCATGCCCCACTCACGAATGAAGCCGTGGCCGCCGAACACCTGCATGCCGTGGTTGGTCACTTCCAGCCCGGTGTCGGTCATGAAGGCCTTGCAGATCGGCGTCAGGAACGCCAACAGGTCTTCAGCGTCCTGCCGCGCGGCTTCATCCGGGCTCAGGTGCGCGGCATCCAGAAGTTGCGCGGTGAAGTAGGTCAGCGCGCGATTACCTTCGTTGAAGGCCTTCATGGTCAGCAACATTCGACGCACATCAGGATGAACGATGATCGGGTCGGCGGCTTTTTCCGGTGCTTTGGGGCCGGTCAGCGAGCGCATCTGCAAACGATCATTGGCGTACTTGATCGCGCCCTGAAAACTCGCTTCCCCCAGACACAAACCCTGCATCCCGGTGCCGAGACGCGCATGGTTCATCATGGTGAACATGCAGTTCAGGCCCTTGTTCGGTTCACCGATCAGAAAGCCCTTGGCCTCGTCGAAGTTCAGCACGCAGGTGGCCGAGGCCTTGATACCCATTTTGTGTTCGATCGAGCCGCAGGAAACGCCGTTGCGCGCACCCGCCTCACCTTCGGCATCGGGTAGGAATTTAGGCACGATGAACAGCGAAATGCCCTTGGTGCCCGCAGGCGCATCCGGCAGTTTCGCCAGCACCAGGTGAATGATGTTGTCGCTCATGTCGTGTTCGCCGGCAGAGATGAAAATCTTGCTGCCGGAGATCGCGTAACTGCCATCCGCTGCCGGCACGGCGCGGGTCTTGATGATGCCCAGGTCTGTGCCGCAATGGGCTTCGGTCAGGCACATGGTGCCGGTCCATTGGCCCGCGGTGAGCTTGCTCAGGTAGGTGTTTTTCTGCTCTTCGGTGCCATGGGCGTGGATCGCCGACATCGCGCCGTGCGTCAGGCCCGGGTACATGCCCCAGGAAGTGTTGCTGGACCCGACCATCTCGCTGATGACCAGCCCCAGGGAACTCGGCAAGCCCTGGCCGCCATAAGCGGGATCGGCCGCCAGACCATGCCAGCCACCTTCGACGTATTGTGCGAAGGCTTGCTTGAAGCCTGTAGGCGTTGTCACCACGCCGTTGTCGAAATGGCAGCCCTCTTCGTCGCCGCTGCGATTGAGCGGTGCGAGCACGTTCTCGCAGAACTTCGCGCCTTCTTCGAGGATCGCATTGACCATGTCCGGGCTGGCATCCGTGGCGCCCAGAGCGGCGTAGTTGCTGTGAAAGTCGAAGACGTGGTCGATCAGAAAGCGCATGTCGCGCAGGGGAGCTTTGTACTCGGGCATGGTCATTTCTCCGGCAGCAGATTGATCAAACCTACTGCCGCCGACCACGCCTCACAATCACAGTCCAGACGCTGAATGCGCCATCATCACTCAACCCGCAGCCGCCTCGCGCACCGCACCACGACGGTTCTGACCGTAAGCCACCACGCAGTTACGCCCGGCGCCTTTGGCGGCGTAGAGCGCCTCGTCGGCAGACTTCAGCACTTTTTCCGGGTTGCGCTGTTCCACGCGTTCGGCGACGCCGATGCTGACGGTGACCGACACACTCGAAGCCCCTGATCCGGCACGACGCTGACGACCTTGCTGGTCATCCTGAGGACGGTTGTCCTGGTTACGCAGTTGAATGTTGTAGGTGGCGATGGATTCGCGGATGACTTCCAGGTGCGGCATGCACTCTTCAAGCGTCTTGCCCGCGAACACCAGCGCAAATTCCTCACCGCCGTAGCGATACGCCCTACCGCCGCCGCCGATTTTCGACAGTTTGCTGGCTACCAGCCGCAGCACCTGATCGCCGACATCGTGGCCGTGGGTGTCGTTGAATTTCTTGAAGTGGTCGACGTCGCTCATCGCCAGCACGTAATTGCGCCCCAGGCGCTGCATGCGTTCGTTCAACGCGCGGCGGCCAGGCAAACCGGTGAGCTCATCGCGGAAGGCCATTTGATAGGCTTCATGGGCAACCGCCGCGGCAATCATTAACATCACCTGGCTGCACATGATGTTCAGGGTGAACGGCAGGATGAACGTCTTCGGCAACGCCCAGAACAACCCGAGCAAACCCACCAGTTGGGCGGCGTGCAAAGGCCTGGGGTTGCGCCAGTATTGCCAGCTCAGCAGCAGGAACGAGGCGATAAACACGGGGTAGGACAGCTGAATCAGGCTCATCCACGCGCCATGCAAGGCTGGCCAGCGGATTTCCGACAGCCACATCAACAGCGCCTGTGGGTAACTTTGCTCCAGGCCCAACGCCACGCTGCCGACGGCCAGCAACACCGCGAAACGCGCAATCATGTCCTGGAACAGATGGGTGCGTTCCTGCCACGCGGCGAATATGCCAAACATCAGCGGCAGCAACAGACAGCACAGATGAAAGACCACGGCGGCGTCTTCACGCACTCTGCCGTTGTCGCGGTAATAGTCGGTCTGGGTGTCGAGCAGGTAGTAGGCGATGTATACCGTGACCATCAGAAACAGTTCACGCTGACGTCGGTAAACCGCGCAATAAGCGCCGCCGAGCAACAGCACCAACGTAGGCAGCACGTTGAACAGCGAAGTGAAGAAGACGTTCAGGTCCTTGACGTACGCAGCCGCCAGCCCCGCAAGCAAAAGCAGAAGTGAGGGTAGGAAATGACTGAAACGTACAGCGGAAGAACGCGGCAAGGGTAAAGCTCCGACCCGTCATGTCTATAGATGGCATTGTGCCCACTACTTTAACGGCAGTGACCCTGATTTTCTGAGTGATTTGCTAAGGTTTTTTTGACGCCGCATTACTGACTACTATCCGGCCAACCAGCAATGCACGGTTCCCCCATCAAAGGTCGTTATAAAAGACGGGAGAACTGCCCTCGACCGTGTTTTTTTCACCAAAGTCGAGTTGAAAAAAAACCGCCACTCCCGAAGGAGCAGCGGTTTTTTCAGAAGGCTGCGTTAAGGCTTAGTAGCCCAGTGCGAAGTCTTCTTCTTTCATGTCCATCAGGTTGTTGGCGCCCGACAGCATGGTTGCAACGTGAGTGCGGGTACGCGGCAGGATGCGCTGGAAGTAGAAGCGCGCAGTCTGCAGCTTGGCGGTGTAGAACGCCGTTTCGGTGGTGCCGGCTGCCAGTTTCTCGGCCGCCAGACGTGCCATGTCAGCCCAGAAGTAGGCCAGGCAGGCGTAACCGGAGTACATCAGGTAGTCCACGGAAGCCGCGCCGACTTCTTCGCGGTCTTTCATGGCTGCCATACCGACCTTCATGGTCAGCTCGCCCCATTCTTTGTTGATTGCAGCCAGCGGTGCGACGAATTCCTGAACGGCTTCGTTGCCTTCGTTGGTCTGGCAGAACTTGTGGACGATCTTGGTGAAGCCTTTCAGGGCCTCGCCTTGAGTCATCAACACTTTGCGGCCCAGCAGGTCGAGTGCCTGGATGCCGGTGGTGCCTTCGTACAGCATCGAAATGCGGCTGTCGCGAACGTTCTGCTCCATGCCCCACTCGGCGATGAAGCCGTGGCCGCCGTAGATTTGCACGCCGTGGTTGGCGGATTCGAAACCGACTTCGGTCATGAAGGCTTTGGCGATTGGCGTCATGAACGCCAGCAGTGCGTCGGCTTTCTTCTTCTCTTCTTCGTCCACGCCGTACTTGACGATGTCGACTTGCTTGGCGGTGAAGTAAACCATTGCGCGGTTGCCTTCGGCGAACGCTTTCATGGTCAACAGCATGCGACGAACGTCAGGGTGCACGATGATCGGGTCGGCGGCTTTTTCCGGCGCTTTCGGGCCAGTCAGGGAGCGCATTTGCAGACGATCGCGAGCGTATTTCAGGCCGCCCTGGAAACCGATTTCGGCGTGGGCCAGGCCTTGCAGCGCAGTGCCCAGACGTGCGGTGTTCATGAAGGTGAACATGCAGTTCAGGCCTTTGTTCGCCGGGCCGATCAGGAAACCGGTGGCCGCGTCGAAGTTCATCACGCAGGTGGCGTTGCCGTGGATGCCCATTTTATGTTCCAGGGAGCCACAGGACACGGCGTTGCGCGCACCGATCGAACCGTCTTCGTTCGGCATGAATTTCGGAACGATGAACAGCGAGATGCCTTTGGTGCCAGCCGGTGCATCCGGCAGGCGAGCCAGCACGATGTGGACGATGTTGTCGGCCATGTCGTGTTCACCGGCCGAGATGAAGATCTTGGTGCCGGAGACTTTGTAGGAACCGTCGGCCTGAGGTTCGGCCTTGGTACGCAGCATGCCCAGGTCGGTGCCGCAGTGCGGTTCGGTCAGACACATGGTGCCGGTCCACTCGCCGGAAACCAGTTTGGTCAGGTAGGCGTGTTGCTGCTCAGGCGTGCCGTGCTCGGAAATGGTGTTCATCGCGCCGTGCGACAGGCCCGGGTACATGCCCCACGACCAGTTGGCCTCGCCAACCATTTCGCTGACTGCCAGACCCAGAGACTCCGGCAGGCCCTGGCCGCCGTGCTCTACGTCGTGGGCCAGGCTTGGCCAGCCGCCTTCAACGAATTGCTTGTAGGCTTCTTTGAAGCCGGTCGGGGTTTTAACGCCGGACTCGCTCCAGGTGCAGCCTTCGGTGTCACCCACGCGGTTCAGCGGAGCCAGTACCTGCTCACAAAACTTGGCGCCTTCTTCGAGAATGGCGTCAACCATGTCCGGAGTTGCGTCCGAGCAAGCCGGAAGGCTCTGATAGTGCGCTTCGTAGCCGAGCAGTTCGTCACGAACGAAGCGAATATCACGCAAGGGGGCCTTGTAGTCAGGCATAGCGATAAACCTCTGCTGATGTAACCGGGAATGAACGACCGCGTTGATTTGTTGTGACGGTCAAACAGTTGTTTGAAACATACGTTTACGCCCAAATCTTGTCAAGCGCCGATCTTTTGCCGTTCGGCTTCACTCCCCGCGCAAAGCTGCACACGCGACAACGCAACGCCGTTGACTGAGCAACACGTCCTGCAGAAAAGTTTAGTTGGGAGAGAAGGACTTACACACAAAAACGCCGCGAAGGGTCGCGGCGTTGGCAGAGCGGTTTCAGCAGATGATCAAGCGAATGTGTCGATCAGCGTACCGAGCATTTCATCGGAAGCTTTGGCAACTTTGACACCGGCCTCGACCTGAAACTTGCCCTGAGCCATCTCGACCATGTTGCTGGCGAGGTCCGACTGCTGGCTGCGATCGACCGAGCGCAGGCGATTGACCTGAGCATCGGAGGACTGGCTGGTCACCGAACGCTCGACCGAATTGTTGGCAATCTGGCCCGAGGCTTGATCGACACGGTTCTGCCCCGTCTGAATAGTGCTCAGACCAGCATAAAAAGCGGTACTTCCTGAGATTTCCATGGGAGAACTCGTCCTACAAAGGATCAACAGCGGCCATTGAACCAGACCCGCCTGCAAAAGGCCCGACAAAAACACTAATGGCACAGTGCCTTGTCATAGGTAAAACCAGTGCTTGAAACCTCAGTCCAGCAAATCCAGCTGAAGGTGTTCCGCCACCGCCTCTGCCGTCACCACCTTGAGTTTCGGTACGCGCCCCAGGCACGGCGCGGGGATCCGCTCGGCCAGCGTGGCCAGGTTTTCTTCATGGCGCGCGGTCTTGGCATCGATGATGTTGGCCACCCAACCCGCCAGTTGCAAACCGTCCCGGGCAATCGCCTCGGCCGTCAGCAGCGCATGGTTGATGCAGCCCAGCCGTACGCCGACCACCAGAATCACCGGCAGATCCAGCGCCATGGCCAGGTCCGACAGGTTGTCCTGATCCGCCAGCGGCACGCGCCAGCCGCCAGCGCCTTCAATGAGGGTGAAATCTGCCTGCATCTCCAGAATCTGCTGCATTGGCGTCAGCAACGATTGCACCGTCAACGCGACGCCGGCCTCGCGCGCCGCCAGATGCGGAGCGATGGCAGGTTCGAAGGCCACCGGGTTGACTTGTGCATACGTCAGCGGCACCGAACATTCCGCCAGCAGCGCCAACGCATCGGCGTTGCGCAAACCCTTGGGCGTCACGTCGCAACCGGAGGCTACCGGTTTTCCCGCCGCCGTACTCAGGCCGGCCAACCGCGCGGCATACAGCAAACCCGCAGCCACGGTGGTCTTGCCGACATCGGTGTCAGTCCCGGTGATGAAATACGCTGCGCTCATAAGGGTTTCTCCAAAACGGCGTACACCACTTGATAAGTCGCCGGCAGGCCTTGGGCCTGACGAAACTGCTCATACGCCTCGACCAGGCCGAGGATCCGTGCCCTGCCGGTCAAACCACCCGGCCGACCGGGGTTCAGATTGTGCGCGCCCAGCGCCTTGAGTTCATGAGTCAGGCTGCGCACATCCGGATAATGCAGCACGTGAGGACGGGTTTGCAGACTCGCGACCTTCAAACCGCTGGCCGCACACAGGTGTTGATAAACCCCGAACTCGCGGAAGCGGTTGACGTGCACCATGCCATCCACCTGACGCCAACTGTCTCGCAGCTCAAACAGTGTGCCCACGCACAGACTAGCAAACGCAAACATTCCGCCGGGTTTCAGCACACGATGGGCTTCACTGAGCACCGACGCGAAGTCCGCGCACCACTGCACCGCCAGGCTGGAGAAGATCAGATCACAGGTCGAATCCTGCAATGGCAACCGCTCGGCATCCCCGGCGATGAAGTGCGTGGCCCCGCCCAATGGGCGCGCGTGATTGAGCATGCCTTCGGCGATGTCCAGTGCCACGCCGTGACCGCCAGGAAAACGCTCACCCAGCACACGACTGAAATGCCCGGTGCCACAGCCCAGGTCCAGCCAGCGACCGGGCACGAAATCGTCCGGCAAACGGCTCAACAACTGGCTGCCGACGTCACGCTGCAATTCGGCCACGCTGTCGTAGCTGGCCGCCGCGCGGGAAAAGGACGCCGCCACCTGGCGTTTGTCCGGCAGGCCGCCGGGCAGGCTGGGAAGGGATAAATCAGTCATCACCGGACTCATGCAAAAAGGCCTGGATCGCCCCCGCCACACCGTGAGGGTCTTCCAGAAGAAACGCGTGGCTGGCCTGTTCAATCAGACCGATTTCGACATCCGGCAGCAACGCCAGCAAGTCCCCCGCCGCTTCGGCCGGAACCAGTCCGTCAAGGCCGGCGAACAGGTGCAACTGCGGACCGCGAAAGGCCTGCAACGCCTGGCGGGTATCCAGTTGTGCCAGCAACTCCAGGCCGCTCATCAACACCGCAGCAGAGGCGTTTGGCGCACCACCGAGCAGCAGCCGCGACAGCCCGCGCGGGTCTTCGGCGCCTTGTGCGCACAGCAGCGAAAAGCGTTTCAAGGTCATGCGCGGATCGGCATTGCAGCCTGCCAGAAACGCATCAAACGTCTCGCCGGGCATCGCGCTCGGCCACTGTTCATGGGCAACAAAAGAAGGATTGCTCGCCAGGGTCAGCAAGCCGCAGCAACGATCACCGCGTCGCGCCGCCAACTCGGAGGCAAGCATGCCGCCGAGCGACCAGCCGCCAAGCCACGCATCCTGAGGCACGGCCGAGTCGAGTTCGTCGAGCCATTCTTCAAGATCGCTGGACTCCAGATCCGGCAACGGTTCGATCTCGACGCGCAGGTGTTCGTCCAGCCCCTGCAACGCAGCCGCCAAGGGTTCCAGCGGAGAAATCCCGAGGCCCCAGCCGGGTAGCAGAATCAGGCGATTACGCATGGCTTGGCTCCGGTCCCAGTTGTTGAAAACAATCGGCCAGTCCATTTAACAATAGCTGCACCTGCGCCTCGCTGTGCGCGGCGGTCAGGGTTACCCGCAGCCGGGCGCTGCCGGCGGGCACGGTCGGCGGACGAATCGCCGTGACCATCAAGCCGCGTTCGCGCAGCATCTGCGACAGTCGCACCGCACGCCCGGCGTCGCCGATCATGATCGGTTGAATGGGCGTGAAGCTGTCCATCAACTCCAGGCCGATCTGCTCGGCGCCGCGGCGGAACTGACGGATCAGCGTTTTCAGATGGTCACGCCGCCAGTGTTCGCTGCGCAGCAATTCCAGGCTTTTCAGCGTCGCACAGGCCAGGGCCGGCGGTTGGCTGGTGGTGTAAATGTAGGGACGGGCGAACTGGATCAGGCTCTCGATCAGCTCTTCGCTGCCGGCGACGAACGCGCCCGCCGTCCCGAACGCCTTGCCGAGGGTGCCGACCAGCACGGGCACGTCTTCCTGGCTCAGGCCGAAATGCTCGACGATCCCGCCGCCATTGGCACCCAGCGGACCAAAACCGTGCGCGTCATCCACCATCAGCCACGCACCTTTGGCCTTGGCTTCTCGGGCCAGCGCTGGCAGGTCGGCGATATCGCCGTCCATGCTGAACACACCGTCGGTGACCACCAGCGTATTGCCGGTGGCTTTCTCGAGACGATTGGCCAGGCTCGCTGCATCGTTGTGCAGATAACGATTGAAGCGCGCGCCGGACAACAAACCGGCATCGAGCAACGAGGCGTGATTGAGGCGGTCTTCGAGCACTGTATCGCCCTGCCCGACCAACGCGGTGACCGCACCGAGGTTGGCCATGTAGCCGGTGGTGAACAGCAACGCGCGCGGGCGGCCGGTCAAGTCAGCCAGCGCTTCTTCCAGCTCGTGATGTGGCGTGCTGTGGCCGATGACCAAATGCGAAGCGCCGCCGCCGACGCCCCATCGAGAAGCCCCGGCGCGCCAGGCCTCGATCACTTGCGGATGATTGGCCAGGCCCAGGTAATCGTTGTTACAGAACGCCAGCAACGGCTGGCCATCGACCACCACTTCCGGGCCCTGAGGGCTTTCGAGCAAGGGGCGTTGGCGATAGAGATTTTCGGCACGACGGGCAGCAAGGCGTGCGGCGAGATCGAAAGACATGCAGGCCTCGCAAGTAAGGAAAACATACATAACCTGTAGGAGCGAGGCTTGCCCGCGAAGGGAACGCCGCGGCCTGACTGAACGACCGCAGTGACTCTTTCGCGGGCAAGCCTCGCTCCTACAGGGTTTCGCGTTGGTTAGACGGCGGCGTTGTAGAACTGCTCGCTGCTCTTCTGCTCCACCAGCGCCTGTTCGATGGCGGCCTGATGCACCTCGTCGGCGTGCTCCTCGCGCGCTTCCGGCAGGATGCCGAGGCGCGAGAACAGTTGCATGTCCTTGTCGGCCTGCGGGTTGGCGGTGGTCAGCAGTTTGTCGCCGTAGAAAATCGAGTTCGCGCCGGCAAAGAACGCCAGGGCCTGCATCTGCTCGTTCATCGCTTCACGGCCGGCGGACAGGCGCACGTGGGACTTCGGCATCAGGATGCGCGCCACGGCGAGCATGCGGATGAAGTCGAACGGATCGATGTCTTCGGCGTTTTCCAGCGGCGTACCGGCGACTTTCACCAGCATGTTGATCGGCACCGATTCCGGATGCTCCGGCAGGTTGGCCAGCTGGATCAACAGGTTGGCGCGGTCATCGAGAGACTCGCCCATGCCGAGGATGCCGCCGGAGCAGATCTTCATCCCCGAATCACGCACGTAGGCCAGGGTTTGCAGGCGCTCGCTGTAGGTGCGGGTGGTGATGATGCTGGTGTAGAAATCCGGCGAAGTGTCGAGGTTGTGGTTGTAGTAATCGAGGCCGGCCTTGGCCAGTGCTTCGGTCTGCTCTTGATCGAGACGACCGAGGGTCATGCAGGTTTCCAGGCCCATGGCCTTCACGCCTTCGACCATCTTCAGCACGTAGGGCATGTCTTTGGCCGACGGGTGTTTCCACGCCGCGCCCATGCAAAAACGGGTCGAACCGATGGCTTTGGCGCGAGCGGCCTCTTCGAGGACCTTCTGCACTTCCATCAGTTTTTCTTTTTCCAGGCCGGTGTTGTAGTGACCGGACTGCGGACAATATTTGCAATCTTCCGGGCAGGCGCCGGTCTTGATCGAGAGCAGCGTGGAAACCTGGACGCGGTTGGCGTCGAAATGCGCGCGGTGCACGGTCTGCGCCTGAAACAGCAGGTCATTGAATGGCTGAACGAAGAGTGCTTTGACTTCGGCCAAAGACCAGTCATGACGCAGGGTTGCAGAGGTGCTGGCGCTCATGGGCGTTTCCTTTGTTTTATGCTGGGCAAGCGGTCGGGGGACGGAATACCCACAGACGCGACACGGATGTTCGGCATATTTAAGGAAGAGCGATGCGCTGTCAACCACGATACGAAGGACCGGTTTACATCTGGTTAAAAAACAACCAGCCCTGTTTGCTCTGCGACGAGACAGCCGAAGAAGCCACGCCGATCTGCATGGCCTGCGAAACCGAGCTGCCCTGGCTCGGCGATCACTGCCAGACCTGCGCCCTGCCATTACCTGCGGCGGGCCTGACGTGCGGCCAGTGCTTGCAGCAACCGCCGCCTTTCGAGCAAGTCATTGCCCCGTGGACCTACGGTTTTCCGGTCGACAGTCTGATCACCCGATTCAAGCACAGCGCGAAGTGGCCGTATGGTCGCCTGCTCGCCGAACTTCTTGCTCAATACCTGCAACATCGCTTCGATGAAGGGTTGGAACGGCCAGATGCGTTGGTCCCCGTTCCGCTCTCCGCTAAACGTCTGCGTCTACGGGGTTTCAACCAGGCCGCGATGCTGGCCCGCTGGTTGAGCGCCAGCCTGGATATCCCCTGTGACGAACAGCTGCTCAAACGGATTCAGGACACCAGCGCGCAACAGGAGCTGAAGGCCGATGCGCGCAGGAAGAACCTGCGTAACGCTTTCGCGCTGATGCCCGGAGCACTGATCAAGGGCCGTCACCTGGCGCTGGTTGACGACGTACTGACCACCGGCGCCACGGCCCAGGCATTGGCTCGATTGTTAATGGATGCGGGCGCAGCGCGAGTCGACGTCTACTGCCTGGCCCGAACACCCAAACCCGGCGACACCGCCTGACCCTGTGGGAGCGGGCTTGCTCGCGAAGACGGACTGTCATTCAACAGAGATGTCGACTGAACGGACGCTTTCGCGAGCAAGCCCGCTCCCACAAGGAACGTGGCCCGACTTGACTCCCGGGCTTCCAGCCGCCAACGTCCTCACCATCATCACCCGCCAAAGCGTCTCGCCATGTCCTTGCCTACGTTGTTGTCCCAGCACATTGTCCGTCGCCCGCAGCGCATCGCTTTGCTGCAACACATCGCCGAACAGGGCTCGATCACTCGCGCCGCGAAAAGCGCGGGCCTGAGCTACAAAGCTGCATGGGATGCCATCGACGAGCTGAACAACCTCGCGCA
Organism: Pseudomonas sp. IT-P44; assembly: GCF_949768225.1. Lineage (NCBI taxonomy): Bacteria > Pseudomonadati > Pseudomonadota > Gammaproteobacteria > Pseudomonadales > Pseudomonadaceae > Pseudomonas > Pseudomonas sp. IT-P44. The sequence goes on from NZ_CATKQM010000101.1 coordinate 91,339, forward strand.
GAAACCGTTGGTGGAGCGCAGCGTCGGCGGCAAGGGCGGCGGTGGCGCCAAGCTGTCCAGCGAAGGCGAGCGCGTTTTGCGTCTGTATCAAAAGCTGCAAACGTTGCAGACGCAGGTGTTGGAGGCCGCCGAAGACGCCAGCGACCTCAACCTGCTCGGCCGCCTGATGCTCAGAACCAGCGCGCGCAATCAATTGCACGGCAAAGTCGTGGAAATCGAAGCTCAGGGACGCAACGACCTGATCCGCCTGGAACTGGCTGAAGGCTTGATCCTCGTGGCGCAGATCACTCACGACAGCACCCTGCGCCTGGAACTGCAAATCGGCACCGAAGTCGTTGCCCTGATCAAGGCCGGCTGGCTCGACCTGTTGGGTATCGATGACGAGGCAACGCCTGGACACAATTGCCTGACCGGCACCCTTGAAGAAATCCTCGACGCCGAAGACGGCCCGAGTGAAGTGCGCATCGGCCTGCCCAATGGCCAGACGCTGTGCGCGCTGGCCGAACCGCTGCACTTGCGAACCCACGCTCTGGCCACCGGCAAAGCGCTGCGGGTGCAATTTTCCCCCTCCAATGTGCTGCTCGGTACACCGCTCTGAAACACAAGCGTCATTAACGCGCTTTAAGGTGACTGCAAAAACCAGCAGGGAGCCTGATGTGAGCCTATTAGAAGACAACCAATCCACTGACCTCGAGCAAATGGTCGGCCTCAGCCGTCGTGGTTTCATCAGCGCGGGCGCCCTGTGCGGTGCCGCGATGTTCCTCGGCGGCAACCTGCTGAGCCGCAGCGTGCTCGCGGCCAGTGTCAGCGCAGGCACCAGCAAACTGTTGGGTTTCGACAGCATCCCCGCCGCCACCAGCGACGCAATCACCCTGCCACCGGGCTACAAGTCTTCGGTGCTGATCAGCTGGGGCCAGCCGCTGCAAAAGAACGGTCCGGCATTTGATCCAAGCGGCAACGGCAGCGCCGAGCAACAGGAAGTCCAGTTCGGCGACAACAACGACGGCATGAGCCTGTTCGAATTTCCGGGTGAGAAAGACCGGGCGCTGATGGCGATCAACAACGAATACACCAACTACCGCTACCTCTACCCGCACGGCGGCATGCCGCAATCGGCCGAAGAAGTGCGCAAGGCGCTGGCTTGCGAAGGCGTGTCGGTGATCGAGGTGCAGCGCAAGAACGGCCAATGGCAATTCGTTCAGGGCTCGCGCTACAACCGCCGCATTCACGGCAACGCACCGATCAGCCTCAGCGGCCCGGCCGCCGGCCACGCGCTGGTGAAAACCAGCGCCGACCCGCACGGCAAGAACGTGCTTGGCACCTTCCAGAACTGCGCCAACGGCAAGACGCCGTGGGGCACCTACCTGACCTGTGAAGAGAACTTCACCGACTGCTTCGGCAGCAGCAATGCCGAGCAGAAATTCGACGCCGCGCAAAAACGCTACGGTGCAGTGGCGACCAGTAAAGAGATCAACTGGCATCAACACGACGAGCGCTTCGACCTGGCGAAGAACCCCAACGAACTTAACCGTCATGGCTGGGTGGTGGAAATCGACCCGTTCGATCCGACATCGACACCGGTCAAGCGCACCGCGCTGGGCCGCTTCAAACATGAAAACGCGGCCCTGGCCGAAACCCATGACGGCCACGCCGTGGTGTACATGGGCGACGACGAACGCGGCGAGTTCATCTACAAGTTCGTCAGCCGCGACAAGATCAACCACAAGAACCCGAAAGCCAACCGCGACCTGCTGGACCACGGCACCTTGTACGTAGCGCGTTTCGACGCGGGCGACGGCAATGCCGATCACCCGAAAGGCCAGGGCGAGTGGATCGAGCTGACCCACGGCAAAAACGGCATCGACGCCAGCAGCGGTTTTGCCGATCAGGCCGAAGTGCTGATTCATGCACGCCTCGCCGCCACGGTGGTGAAAGCCACGCGCATGGACCGTCCGGAATGGATCGTCGTCAGCCCCAAGGACGGCCAGGTCTATTGCACGCTGACCAACAACGCCAAGCGCGGTGAAGACGGTCAGCCGGTGGGCGGGCCGAACCCGCGCGAGAAGAACGTCTACGGGCAGATTCTGCGCTGGCGCACCGACCGTGATGATCACGGCTCGAAAAGCTTTGCCTGGGATCTGTTTGTGGTCGCCGGCAATCCGGGTGTCCATGCCGGCACGCCGAAGGGTGGTTCGTCGAACATCACGCCGCAGAACATGTTCAACAGCCCGGACGGCCTGGGTTTCGACAAGGCCGGACGGTTGTGGATCCTGACCGATGGCGATTCGAGCAACGCCGGTGATTTTGCCGGCATGGGCAACAACCAGATGCTCTGTGCCGACCCGGTGACCGGTGAGATCCGCCGCTTCATGGTCGGGCCGGTGGGTTGCGAGGTGACGGGGATCAGCTTCTCTCCGGACCAGAAGACGCTGTTTGTCGGGATTCAGCATCCGGGGGAAAACGGTGGCTCGACGTTCCCTGAGCATTTGCCGAACGGCAAGCCGCGGTCTTCGGTGATGGCGATTTCCCGCGAAGACGGCGGGATCGTCGGCGCCTGATCGGGCCTCTTCGCGGGCAAGCCTCGCTCCTACAGGGAAATGCATTCCAAATGTAGGAGCGAGGCTTGCCCGCGAAGGCGTCAGCCCAAACAACACTCATCTCAACCCCAACCACTAAAGACGGCCCGTCTGCGCTACCATGCTTGGCCGGACGCGGCAGCCTGCTGCGCGCAGGAGTCAGCATGGCCCACCCGTTTGCAACCCTCACCCCAGACCTCGTGCTCGATGCCGTCGAAAGCATCGGCTTTCTCAGCGACGCGCGCGTTCTGGCGCTCAACAGCTACGAGAACCGTGTCTATCAGGTCGGCATCGAAGACTCCGAACCGCTGATCGCCAAGTTCTACCGCCCGCAGCGCTGGACCAACGAAGCGATTCTCGAAGAACACCAGTTCACCTTCGAACTCGCCGAGTGCGACGTGCCGGTGGTGGCGCCAATGATTCACAACGGTGCCAGCCTGCACGAACACAACGGTTTCCGTTTCACCCTGTTCCCCCGCCGTGGCGGCCGCGCACCGGAGCCGGGCAATCTCGATCAGCTGTATCGGCTGGGCCAACTGCTCGGTCGCCTGCACGCCGTCGGCTCGACCAAACCGTTCGAACACCGTGAAGCCCTGGGCGTGAAGAACTTCGGTCATGCCTCGCTGACAACCTTGCTCGAAGGCAACTTCATCCCCAAAAGCCTGCTGCCGGCCTACGAATCTGTCGCCCGTGATCTGCTCAAGCGTGTGGAAGAGGTCTACAACGCCACGCCGCACCAGAACATCCGCATGCACGGCGATTGCCACCCCGGCAACATGATGTGCCGCGACGAGATGTTCCATATCGTCGACCTGGACGACTGCCGCATGGGCCCGGCGGTGCAGGACATCTGGATGATGCTCGCCGGTGACCGTCAGGAATGCCTGGGGCAGTTGTCGGAATTGATGGACGGCTACAACGAGTTTCACGATTTCGACCCGCGGGAGTTGGCGCTGATCGAACCGCTGCGCGCGCTGCGCCTGATGCATTACAGCGCGTGGCTGGCACGCCGCTGGGATGACCCGGCGTTCCCGCACAGTTTTCCGTGGTTCGGGACGGAGCGGTATTGGGGTGATCAGGTGTTGGCGTTGCGCGAGCAACTCGCCGCCCTCAACGAAGAACCCCTGAAACTGTTCTAACCCTTTGTAGGAGCGAGGCTTGCCCGCGAAGAACGATAACGCGGTTAGCCAGATACACCGCGTAATCGTTCTTCGCGGGCAAGCCTCGCTCCTACAAAAAAAAACACATGTCTATACAATCCCTTCTTTGTTAGCTGCCTAAGCAAGGATTCTGCATGCAAGCCGCCAACCCCCGTCGCGGGTACATCCTGGGCCTGAGTGCCTACATCATCTGGGGACTTTTCCCGCTCTACTTCAAGGCCATTGCCAACGTGCCCGCCGTGGAGATCATCATCCATCGCGTGCTCTGGTCGGCGCTGTTCGGCGCGTTGCTGCTGATGGTGTGGAAGCATCCGGGCTGGTGGCGCGAGTTGCGTGACAACCCGAAACGGCTGGCGATCCTGGCCTTGAGCGGCACGCTGATCGCGGCCAACTGGCTGACGTACGTCTGGTCGGTGAACAACGGGCGCATGCTTGAGGCCAGTCTCGGTTACTACATCAACCCGCTGGTGAACGTGTTGCTGGGGATGTTGATCCTCGGCGAACGGTTGCGGCGTATGCAGTGGATCGCCGTGGGACTGGCGGCGGTCGGCGTCGCGCAACAGGTGTGGCAAGTCGGCAGTTTGCCGTGGGTGTCGCTGGTGCTGGCGTTGACGTTCGGCTTCTACGGATTGATCCGCAAGCAGGCGCCGGTCAAGGCGCTACCGGGCCTGGTGGTGGAAACCTGGATGCTGGTGCCGATTGCCATCGCCTGGCTGCTGTTCAATCAGACGGCTGTCAGCGCCCAACCCGAATTCTGGACCACGTCCGAAGCCTGGTGGCTGGTCGCCGCGGGTCCGGTAACGCTGGTGCCGCTGGTGTGTTTCAACGCCGCCGCACGGCATTTGCCCTACACGACACTCGGATTTCTCCAGTACCTGGCGCCGACATTGGTGCTGTTGCAAGCCGTGCTGCTGTTTGGCGAGCATCTGTCGTCCAGCACATTGGTCGCCTTCATCTTTATCTGGGCAGGCCTGGCGGTTTACAGCATCGATGCGTGGATAAGTCTGCGCCGCCGCAGCTGATCAAAAATCGTACAAACCTCTGCAGGCCACGCTTCTCGTGGCCTGCATCGATCCTTCCCAAGGTTATCCACAGCGTGATCCCCGGCGTTTGTGCGCAACTTGTTGAAACTGATGGTTTTTTGATCAGATCTTGAAGAAGCCCGGCCGGCGTGGGCTGGCGGGCTGTCTCTACAGGTTATCCACAGGCAGGTGCACGTATAACTTGGATAACCCTGTCAGGGGTCGCTGCGCAATACCAACTCCACCATCAAATCGTCCGCCAGGGTTTCCAGGCGCGACTGCAACACGTCCAGCGACAAGGTCAGCGGCACCGCAAGAATCGCTTCGGCGTGGAACAACGGCTCGCTGCTCATAGGCGCCGGACGCACTTCCGTCACCAGCCGCTCCAGGTTGACCCCTTGCTCACTCAACAAACGCGTGATGTCGCGCACGATCCCCGGACGATCATTGCCGACCAGTTCCATGGCAATCGGTTTCCAGGTGCAGGATTGTTCGATGCCGCTTTCGGCGATCAGCACGCGAATGCCATGGACGGACAACGCCTGTAAGGCATCGACCAATTCGTCGTAGGCCTCGGCCGGCACGCCCACCCGAAGAATCCCGGCAAACTGCCCGGCCATGCGTGACATGCGGCTTTCCAGCCAGTTGCCGCCGTGCTCGGCAATGCACTGGGCGATGCGCTCGACCTGCCCAGGTTTGTCCGGTGCGAAAACAGTGAGTACGAGGTGGTCCATGGCGCAGCCCTCTTTTGTTGTAGAAAGAGAAGTATAGGCAAGGGATGTTGCTGCGCTGAATCGGCCGACGCCTTCGCGGGCAAGCCTCGCTCCTACAAGACCTGCGCCATCCCTGTAGGAGCGAGCGGTGCGGCGATCCGACTTGCCCGCGAATGGATCACCACCGATGAACCTGCCAAAAAACAAATCGTGTACAACTTCTTATATTTAACTGGAACAATCTCATACTTTTTTGAGAACATCCCTATCCCCGACGTGACTGCAATGCGTCACGGGGTCGCAGAACGACGTAATTAGTCTAATTTTCACAACCGCAATTCATCATGTAGTATGCCGCAGCGCGCACTACATAACGTTGGATCGATGTCTGCCACAGGCGCGGTCGCAGCCCTGAAAGCCCTATCAGCAAGGCCTCAACGCCGTTGATCGGTTCCATCCCAGCCGCCCGAAATGGCATGTACTGGTGGAAGGGGTTTGTGGTTTAAATAGCCAGAGGCTTCATTGTTAATTTGAAGAGCTGAAAAGCGAAATAGCTGAGCAGAGTGAGGCAAGCAATGACTGAACACGTTCAAGTCGGTGGCCTGCAGGTCGCCAAAGTCCTGTTCGACTTCGTGAACAACGAAGCCATTCCCGGAACCGGCCTCACCGCCGATAAATTCTGGGCCGGTGCCGACAAGGTCATTCACGACCTGGCGCCGAAGAACAAAGCCCTACTCGCCAAACGCGATGATTTCCAGGCTCGTATCGACGGCTGGCACCAATCCCGTGCCGGTCAGGCGCACGACGCCGTGGCTTATAAGGCCTTCTTGCAAGACATCGGTTATCTGCTGCCAGAAGCGGCCGATTTCCAGGCAACGACGCAAAACGTCGATGACGAAATCGCCCGCATGGCCGGCCCGCAGCTCGTGGTGCCGGTGATGAATGCGCGTTTCGCGCTCAATGCTTCGAACGCCCGCTGGGGTTCGCTGTATGACGCGCTCTACGGCACCGACGCCATCAGCGAAGCTGACGGCGCGGAAAAAGGCAAAGGCTACAACAAGGTTCGCGGCGACAAGGTGATTGCCTTCGCCCGTGCCTTCCTCGACGAAGCGGCGCCATTGGCTGCCGGCTCCCACGTCGACTCCATCGGCTACAAGATCGTCGGCGGCAAACTGGTGGTCGCCCTCAAAGGCGGCAGCAACAGCGGCCTGCGCAACGACGCTCAGCTGATCGGTTTCCACGGTGATGCCGCTGCACCGACCGCGATCCTGCTGAAAAACAACGGCCTGCATTTCGAAATCCAGGTCGATGCCAGCACCCCCGTCGGCCAGACCGACGCTGCCGGCGTCAAAGACATCCTGATGGAAGCTGCACTCACCACCATCATGGACTGCGAAGACTCCGTCGCCGCTGTCGATGCCGATGACAAAGTGGTGATCTACCGCAACTGGCTCGGCCTGATGAAGGGCGACCTGTCGGAAGAAGTCTCCAAGGGCGGCAAAACCTTTACCCGCACCATGAACGCCGACCGCACCTACACCGGCGTTGATGGCAAGGAACTGAGCCTGCACGGTCGTTCGCTGTTGTTCGTGCGCAACGTCGGTCACCTGATGACCATCGACGCGATCCTCGATAAAGATGGCAACGAAGTACCGGAAGGCATTCTCGACGGCCTGGTGACCTGCCTGGCGGCGATCCACAGCCTCAACGGCAACAGCTCGCGCAAGAACAGCCGCACCGGTTCGGTCTACATCGTGAAGCCGAAGATGCACGGTCCGGAAGAAGCTGCGTTCACCAACGAGCTGTTCGGTCGTATCGAAGACGTGCTCGGCTTGCCGCGTAACACCCTGAAAGTCGGGATCATGGACGAGGAGCGCCGCACCACGGTCAACCTCAAGGCCTGCATCAAGGCCGCCAGCGAGCGCGTGGTGTTCATCAACACCGGTTTCCTCGACCGCACGGGCGATGAAATCCACACCTCCATGGAAGCCGGCCCGATGGTGCGCAAGGCCGACATGAAGGCTGAAAAGTGGATCGGCGCCTACGAGAACTGGAACGTCGATATCGGTTTGAGCACCGGCCTGCAAGGTCGCGCACAGATCGGTAAAGGCATGTGGGCGATGCCCGACCTGATGGCGGCGATGCTTGAACAGAAAATCGCTCACCCATTGGCCGGCGCCAACACTGCTTGGGTGCCGTCGCCAACGGCGGCTGCGCTGCACGCGCTGCACTACCACAAGGTCGACGTGTTCGCCCGTCAGGCCGAACTGGCCAAACGTGCACGCGCCTCGGTGGATGACATCCTGACCATCCCGCTGGCGGTCAACCCGCAGTGGACCGCGGAACAGATCAAGAACGAACTGGACAACAACGCCCAGGGCATTCTCGGTTACGTGGTGCGCTGGATCGACCAGGGTGTTGGTTGCTCGAAAGTGCCGGACATCAATGACATCGGCCTGATGGAAGACCGTGCCACGCTGCGTATCTCCAGCCAGCACATCGCCAACTGGTTGCGTCATGGCATCGTCACCGAAGCGCAAGTGATGGAAAGCCTCAAGCGCATGGCGCCGGTGGTTGACCGTCAGAACGCCAATGACGCGCTGTACCGTCCGCTCGCACCGAACTTCGACAGCAACATCGCCTTCCAGGCGGCGGTCGAACTGGTGGTTGAAGGCACCAAACAGCCGAACGGCTACACCGAGCCGGTTCTGCACCGTCGTCGTCGCGAGTTCAAGGCTGCCAATGGCCTGTAACCGAGCGTTGATGCCGTGACAAAAAAAGGCCCTGATCTTCGGATCAGGGCCTTTTTTGTTTGCTTGAGATCAGTGGTGCTGCCTTCGCGGGCAAGCCTCGCTCCTACAGGGTTTACGTTGTTCGTGAGTAACGCACTATCCTGTAGGAGCGAGCGATGCGGCGATCCGACTTGCCCGCGAAGGCGATCAAATGGGCAACAGATAGCCTGGATCAGGGCGCCATCCCGAGCTCATGCTTGACCAACCCCAGCAACTTGCCGGTATCGATCGGTTTAAGCAAAAAATCCACCACGCTCAAATGCATGGCGGCAATCGCGTCCTTCACGTCGGCATCGCCGGAAACGATGATGATCGGCATCGCCGCGCGGACCGATTCGCGCACCTTGCGGATCAAATCCAGGCCATCCATATGGCCCATCCGCAGATCAGTAATCACCAGGCCTATCGAGGGTTTCTCCGCCAGCATCTTGAGCGCGGTTTCACCGCTGGCTGCGGTCATGCAACGAATACCATCCAGACCAAGAATCTCCGACAACAGCTCGCGCGCATCTTTATCGTCATCGACGATCAGCACCCGTTGCGGCGGCAAGTCGGGTTCCAGCATGACGGCACTCAGCGCCTCGCGCTCGGCGTCACTCAAAATATCGTGGTCGGACATGGTTTTCTCTAAGTTTCCAATATCATTCCCTAGCACAGTGGTGAGACATCACTAAGCGGGCCGTCAATGTGCACTTCGTCGGATTTATTTCCTATAGGGGGAAGGATAGGTTCTTCCCAAGATTGTGTAAGGCATTTCCGAAATTTCATCGCCGCAAGGCCCGACCTAGACTTACGTCCAATGGGCACCCTGCGCGCAGGGGCCGACCATGACTGAGTCACCCGACAACAACAATTCATAAAAGACTGCGGTAATGGTTATGAGTAAAGCGGACGCCTTCACACAGGCAGGGAAAACCGCGGTATTGCAGAACATCCAGGGCACTTTGCAATTCCTTCAGCGCTTCCCGCCCTTCAATCAAATGGAACACGCTCACCTGGCGTACCTGGTTGAACAATGTCAGCTACGTTTTTATGCCCCCGGCGAGAGCATCATCAAGCCCGCCGATGGCCCGGTTGAGCATTTCTACGTCGTCAAACAGGGCCGGGTCGTGGGTGAACGTCCCCACACGGCCAAGGGCGGCACGGAAACCACCTTCGAAATCACCACCGGCGAATGTTTCCCCCTCGCCGCGTTGCTGGGTGAGCGTGCGACGCGCACCGAACATCTGGCCGCCGAAGACACCTTTTGCCTACAGCTGAACAAGCTGGCGTTCATCAAACTGTTCGCACTTTCCAACGCGTTTCGCGACTTTGCCCTACGCGGCGTGAGCAGTTTGCTGGACCAGGTCAACCAGCAAGTCCAGCAAAAAGCCGTGGAAACCCTCGGCACCCAATACTCGCTGAATACCCGTCTGGGCGAACTGGCCATGCGTCACCCGGTGACGTGCAGCCCGACCACGCCGCTGCGGGAAGCGGTCACCCTGATGCACGAGCAGCAGGTCGGCAGCATTGTGGTGGTCGATGAACACAAGGCGCCGTTGGGTATTTTCACCCTGCGCGACCTGCGCCACGTGGTGGCCGAAGGCATCAACGACTTCAACGAATCCATCGAACGGCACATGACCCAGGCGCCGTTTTTCCTGACGCCGGACCACAGCGCCTTCGATGCCGCGATTGCCATGACCGAGCGGCACATCGCCCACGTCTGCCTGGTCAAGGACCAGCGTCTGTGTGGCGTGGTCTCGGAGCGCGACTTGTTTTCCCTGCAACGGGTCGACCTCGTGCATCTGGCGCGAACCATCCGCAGCGCCCAGCGCGTGGAAAACCTGGTGGCGCTGCGCGGCGAGATCGGTCAATTGGTCGAGCGCATGCTGGCCCACGGTGCGTCCTCGACCCAGATCACCCACATCATCACCCTGCTCAACGATCACACCGTGTGCCGGGTGATCGAACTGACCCTCGCCGAGAAAGGCGACCCGGGCGTACCGTTCAGTTGGTTGTGTTTCGGCAGCGAAGGCCGCCGCGAGCAGACGCTGCACACCGACCAGGACAACGGCATTCTGTTCGAAGCGCGGGACGCCGCGCACGCCGCCGAGATTCGCGGCAAGTTGCTGCCCATCGCTCAGCAGATCAACCAGAGCCTGGCGCTCTGCGGTTTCACCCTGTGCAAAGGCAACATCATGGCCGGCAACCCCGAGCTGTGTTTGTCCCGGGCCGAATGGGCGCGGCGTTTTGCGGCGTTTATTCGCGAGGCGACGCCGGAAAACCTGCTGGGTTCGAGCATCTATTTCGACCTGCGCGTGGTCTGGGGCGACGAGCAAAGCTGCGAGCAGTTGCGTCGGGGGATTCTCGATCAGGTTGCCGACAATCGATTGTTCCAGCGAATGATGGCCGAGAACGCCCTGCGCAACCGTCCACCCGTAGGGCGTTTCCGCGAGTTTGTGCTGGCGCGCAAGAATGGTGAGAAAGCCACGCTGGACCTGAAAGTCCAGGGCCTGACCCCGTTTGTCGACGGCGCCCGACTGTTGGCCTTGGCCCATGGCATCGAGGCGAACAATACGCTGGAGCGCTTTCGCCAGTTGGTCGATAAAGAAGTCATTGATCGACAGGACGGTGCGGCGTACGAAGAGGCGTATCACTTCATTCAGCAAACCCGCATGCAGCAACATCAGCTACAGACCCGGGAGAATTTGCCCTACTCCAACCGGGTCGATCCCGACAGCCTCAATCATCTGGACCGACGCATCCTGCGTGAATCCCTGCGCCAGGCCCAACGCCTGCAAAGCAGCCTGACCCTGCGGTATCAGCTATGAGCCTGTTTTCATGGCTGCGCCCGGCAGGGCCGATGCTGTCCGGGGACTTGCAGCAACGTCTGCAACGTTTGCCGGCGCGGGCCGAGCTCAGAGAATGCAGCCTGCGCGAGCAGCGCTGGGTGGTGCTGGATCTGGAAACCACGGGGTTGAACCTGAACAAGGACCGGGTGCTGTCCATCGGGGCGGTGGTGATTGAGGACGGGGCAATCGACTTCAGTCAGCAGTTCGAACGCACCCTGCAATGCGCGGACATGAAAGTGGCGCCGAGCGTGTTGATTCACGGCTTGGGCCCGAGCGCGATTGCCGCCGGCAGCGATCCGGCGCAGGCGTTGGTCGAGTTCATGGAGTTTGTCGGCGACAGCCCGGTGCTGGCGTTTCATGCGCCGTTTGATCAGCACATGCTCGGCCGCGCACTGAAAGATCATCTGGGCTACAAGTTGCAGCATCCGTTTCTGGATGTGGCGGATATCGCCCCCCTGCTCTGCCCTCAGGCGCACATTCGCGAGGCGGGGCTGGATGAGTGGATCGACTGGTTCAAGCTCGAGGTGTTCGAACGCCACAACGCCAGTGCCGATGCGCTGGCGACCGCCGAACTGGCGCTGATCCTGTTCAGCCGCGCGCGGCAGCAGCAGATTCATAGCCCGTTGAATCTGCAACAGCGGTTGAGTCAGTGGAAGCGCAGGCAGCGGGTGCCTTCGTTCTGAATTTGTAGCGACTGTCCCGACGCCATCGCTGGCAAGCCAGCTCCTACAGGGTTTGTGTTGCCCGCCGATTCCGTGAGCGACACAACTCCTGTAGGAGCTGGCTTGCCGGCGATGAACGATAACGCGGTCTGACTGAACACACGCCCACCAAAACCACCTGACCAGTGGCCAATTGCTTACCTCCCCCGCCTCTGCCACAATCGCGAACAATTCTCGTTAGTTAACACTTCCCAATCGGTGATGCTGCGTGTCGTCAGTCCAAAGCCCCCACAGTGAGCTCGTCGGTGCGTTATATCGCGACCACCGCAGTTGGCTATTGGCCTGGCTTCGACGCAATGTCGCCTGCCCGCAACGGGCCGAAGACCTGAGTCAGGACACCTTCGTGCGCTTGCTGGGCCGTGATCAACTGAACGAACCTCGCGAACCGCGGGCGTTTCTGGTGGCGATTGCCAAGGGCCTGCTGTTCGACTATTTCCGCCGCGCTGCGCTGGAACAGGCCTACCTCACCGAACTGATGCTGATCCCCGAAGGCGAACAACCGTCGGTGGAAGAACAGCAGATGATCCTCGAAGACCTGAAAAACATCGACCGCCTGCTTGGCAAGCTGTCGAGCAAGGCGCGGGCGGCGTTTCTCTACAACCGTCTGGACGGCCTCGGTCACGCGGAAATCGCCCAGCGTCTGGGCGTGTCGGTGCCGCGGGTGCGTCAGTACCTGGCTCAGGGCATTCGTCAGTGCTACATCGCACTGTACGGTGAGCCGGTGTGAACCCGGTCAGTTCCAAGCCGGTCTCGGCACAGGTGCTGGACGCCGCGATTGCCTGGCAATTGTCGCTGGATTCCGGCACCCCGGTGGAGCGCGAAGAGTTTGCCAAATGGCACGCCGCCCACGAAGAGCACGCCCGCGCCTGGCGCCAGTTGGGCATGCTCGACCAGCGTTTCAGCGTGGCCAGCGGCCCGGCCCGCACCGCGTTGCTGCAATCGCGCGAAAGCATTCGCCGACGGGTGCGCAAACTCGGCAGCGGCGTGGCCAGCATCGTTGCGGTGCTTGGCCTGGCGCTGTTTGCCGGTGATCGTTATCTGCCGGTCGACTATTGGCTGGCGGATCAGCGCACCGCCACCGGCGAGCAACGCACCCTGCGCCTGAGCGACGGCACGCTGATCAACCTCAACACTCACAGCGCCGTGGATGTGCGTTTTGATGAGAAGCAGCGCCGGGTGATTCTTCAGGAAGGGGAAATCCTCGTCGAAACCGGCCATGGCGACGCCCGGCCGTTTATCGTCGAAACCCGCGAAGGCAGCATGCGCGCGCTGGGCACGCGGTTCCTGGTCAAGCGCGAGGAAGAAGGCACGCGCCTGAGCGTGTTGCAGTCCGCCGTGGCCGCCCACCCTGAGTCGAGCACTGAAGAACAGATCCTGCACGAAGGCCAGCAAGTGCTGATGCGCAACAATGGCCTGGGGCCGATCATCGCGCTCAACCTCGGCGCCGATGCCTGGACGCGCGGCATGCTGGTGGTGGACAACGCACGGCTGGAAGACCTGGTTCACGAGCTCGGTCGTTATCGGCGTGGGCATCTGGGCGTAGCGCCCGAGATCGCCGACCTGCGCATCACCGGCAGTTTCCCGTTGCACGACACCGACTTGGCGCTGAGCGCATTGTTGCCGACGCTGCCGGTGCAGATCGAACAGCACACACCGTGGTGGGTGACGGTGGCGAAGGCTGATGCCAAGCCCTGAGAAAGTTGTCGTCTGAGCGGACGCCTTCGCGGGCAAGCCTCGCTCCTACAGGGTTTTGTGTCGAACGGTAATTCTGTGTATGACACAAAACCCTGTAGGAGCGAGGCTTGCCCGCGAAGAGGCCATCAGCCTCACCACAATTGCTGAATCTAAATTATTTTCATCCAGCCCTATCACTTTTTGATTCTCGTCCGGCACCTAGGCAATTGAGAAGTATTCCCTTTCAGGAGCCGTTGCATGTCCCGTTCGCTAAACACCTTGTTGCGCCCCAGTTTGCTGGCGGTCGCCATTGCCCTTTGCGCCCCTCTGGCCAGTAGCCAACTGATCGCCGCCGAACAAGCGTCCAGCGTTCGTGCCTACAACCTGCCGGCCGCGCCATTGGCCACAACGTTGAACCAGATCGCCAGCCAGTCGGGCCTGGCGCTGTCGCTGAATCCGTCGCTGGCGGCGGGCAAGACGTCGGCACCGGTCAATGGCCAGTTCGACGCGGTTGGCGCCTTGCAGGCGGCTTTGCGTGGCACCGGTCTGCAACTGGAACAGAGCAGCACTGGCACCTACAGCCTGGTGGCCATGCCTGAGGGCGTGGTGGCCCTGCCGGAAACCAGCGTGATCGGCGTAGAAAACACTGAAAACGCCTGGGGCCCGGTAGACGGTTACGTCGCCACTCGCACCGCTGCCGGCACCAAGACCGATACGCCGATTGTCGAAGCACCACGCTCGATGTCGGTGATCACCCGCGCCCAGATGGAAGATCGCGGCGTACAGAATCTCGATGACGCCGTGCGTTACATGCCAGGCGTGATCGCCAGCAGCTATGGCAGCGACTCCCGCGCCGACTGGCTGCGCGTACGCGGCTTCGAGCCAACCCAGTTCCTCGACGGCCTGCCGTTGCCAAAAGGTTCCTACGCCAACCCAAAGGCTGAAACCTGGAACCTGGAACGCATCACGCTCCTGCGCGGCCCGGCCTCTTCGGTATACGGCCAGACGCCACCGGGCGGCATGCTCGACATGGTCAGCCGCCGTCCCGACGTCATTGCCAGCCACGAAGTGCGAGCTGAAGTCGGCAGCAACAATCGCAAGCAAATCAGCTTCGACAGCACCGGAAAAATCGATGACGAGGGTCAGTTCCTGTACCGCGTCGACGGCGTGGTGCGTGACAGCGGCATGCCGGTCGACCACATTGATGACAAGCGCTACAACCTCGCGCCGAGCCTGACCTGGAACATCGATGACGATACACACCTGACCTTCCTCTCGCAGTTCACCCGCGACGATACCGGGGTCAGCGGCCAGTTCCTGCCTCTGCAAGGCACCAAGCTGGCTTCTCCGGCCGGGGCGAAAATTTCGCACCATAAAAACCTTGGCGATCCGGACTCCGATCACTACGACCGCACCTATTACGCACTGGGTTACGCCTTCGACCATCGCCTGAACGATGTCTGGCAGTTCAAGCAAAACCTGCGTTACACCAAAAGCGATCTGTCGTTCCAGCAAGCCTATGCGTCGTTCGGTGACGTCGTGGCGGCGGATGGCACGCTGCGCCGCCTGGTCGATCAGGTTGATGAGGACATCAGCCAGTTCGCCGTGGACAACAACTTCCAGGCCGACTTCCAGACCGGCGCGCTGAGCCATGTCGTGCTGTTGGGCCTGGACCACCAGCGGACCAACACCAATTACAAATGGCTGGAAGGCAACGCGCCCGACAGCAACGTGATCAAGCCAATCCGTGGTGCGGACTTCTCCAACGTCGCGTACACCACCTTTTACGACTACAACCAGAAAACCAACCAGACCGGCCTCTACGCCCAGGACCAGATCTCCCTGGACAAATGGCGCCTGACCCTCGGCGGTCGTGAAGACTGGATTCACAGCTCGACGCAGTTCAATAACCAGGGCGATGCCACCAACACCCAGCGCGACAAGGCTTTCAGCGGTAACGCAGGCCTGAGTTACGTGTTCGACTCCGGGATCACGCCGTACATCTCCTACACCGAGTCGTTCCAGCCTTCGATGGGCGCCGATGCCAGTTCGACCAAGTCGTTCAAACCCACCGAAGGCAAGCAGACCGAAGTCGGCGTGAAGTACCAGCCACCGGGCAGCCGCACCTTGCTGACCGCCGCCGCGTTCGACCTGCGCCAGCAGAACGTGTCGGTGTCGCAGAACAACGTCACCAGCCAGATCGGTGAATTGAAAGTGCGCGGTATCGAGCTGGAAGCCGTCTCCGATGTCACCGACAACCTGAAACTGGTGGGCTCCTACACCTACACCGATACCGAGATCCTCAAGGGCGACGACAAGGGCAACCGGATGAAACTGGTCCCGCGCAATCAGGCCTCCCTGTGGTCCGATTACACGTGGCACACCGGTGTGCTCGACGGTTTTGGCGTGGGCGCGGGCGTGCGTTATGTCGGCGATACCTACGGCAACACGGCCAACACCAACAATGGTCACGTGGGTTCGTACACCGTGTACGACGCCGCCGTGCATTACGACCTGAGCCGCATCAACCCGGTACTGGCGGGCGTTTCGGTTGACGTCACCGCGAAGAACCTCTTCAACAAGGACTACCTGTCGACCTGTGATGGCACCTGGTGCTACTACGGCGACGAGCGCAATGTCGTGGCGGCAGTCAACTACAAGTGGTAATCCGCTGAACGGTTTACAGCCACACAAGGGTCACGGTACAGCCGTGGCCCTTTTGCATTTGGATGGGTCATGAAAAGCAAAACCATTCGCCGCTGGTCCTTCGTCCACACCTGGACCAGCCTGATCTGCACGGTCTTCCTGCTGATGCTGGCACTGACTGGCCTGCCGTTGATCTTCCACCACGAAATCGACCACTTGCTGGGCGATGCCGCCGAGTTGCAGCAACTGCCGGCCGACACCCCGCAGCTGAATCTGCAGCAGTTGGTGCAGGCCGCCCAAAAACATCGCCCCGGCGAGGTCATGCAGTATTTCGGCTTCGACGAAGACGAACCGAACGCCGCCATCGCGATCATGGCGGCCACAGCCGGCACCGAACCGAATTCGTCGCACACGTTCATGCTCGACGCCCGCACCGGTGAAGCGCTGGAGATGCCATCGGCCAACGGCGGCTTCATGATGGTCATGCTGCGCCTGCACGTGGACATGTTCGCCGGCCTGCCGGGCAAGCTGCTGCTGGCGTTCATGGGGATTCTGTTTGTAGTGGCTATCGTGTCCGGGACGGTGCTGTACCTGCCGTTCATGCGCCGGTTGAAATTCGCCACCGTACGCCAGGACAAATCCACGCGCCTGCGCTGGCTCGACCTGCATAACCTGATCGGCGTCGTCACTCTGACCTGGGCGCTGGTGGTCGGCGTCACCGGCGTCATCAGTGCCTGCGCCGACCTGCTGATCGCCGCGTGGCGCAATGACAGCCTGAGCGCGATGGTCGCACCGTATCGCGATGCGCCGGCGCTGACGCAACTCGCGCCTGCGACCCGCTTGCTCGACATCGCCAAAGAAGTCGCGCCCGGTATGCAGCCAGACTTCATCGCCTTCCCCGGCACGCGGTTTTCCAGTGAGCACCATTACGCGGTGTTCATGAAGGGCAGCACGCACCTGACCTCGCATCTGCTGACACCGGTGCTGATCGACGCCAGCACCCTGCAAGTCACCGCCGTGGCCGAACGGCCGTGGTACATGGACGCCATGGGCATGTCGCAGCCGTTGCACTTCGGCGATTACGGCGGCATGCCGATGAAAATCCTCTGGGCGACCCTCGATGTGCTGACCATCATCGTGCTCGGCAGCGGGGTTTACCTGTGGGTGGTGCGGCGCAAGGCGGCAAGGCCTGTACTGGAACAAGCGGAGGCCAACGCATGAAGCCGCGGCAGTCGAACTTCTGGAAGGTCTTCTCCACGCCCATTGTCATTGCGCTGCTTAGCGCTGCCGGGTTGTTTGCGGCCTTGCTGGGCGATGGCGTTTGGGATGCGTTGAGCTGGCTGGGCCTGGGCATCCCGGCCGTCCTCGCCTTGCGCGGCCTCCTACAACGCCGATAACCACACCAAACCTGTAGGAGCGAAGCTTGCTCGCGAAGGGATCGCCTCGATCTGACTGAAGAACCGAGGCGATCCCTTCGCGAGCAAGCTTCGCTCCTACAAGTTACGTGATCCACGCGCTATGCTCCCGACACTGCAAACCGACCGAGATGCTGCCATGTCCGCACCGAGCATGACCCTCTACCACAACCCGTTGTCGCCCTTCGTTCGCAAAGTCATGGTGCTGCTGCACGAGACCGGTCAGCAAGACCGCGTCGCACTGCAAAACTGTGTGCTGACCCCGGTCGCCCCGGACCTGCCCCTGATCGATGACAACCCGCTGAGCAAAATCCCGGCCCTGCGCCTGGCCGACGGCAACGTCATCCACGACAGCCGGGTGATTCTCGACTACCTCGACCACCAACACGTCGGCAACCCGCTGATTCCCCGCGAAGGCTCGGCACGCTGGCGTCGCCTGACCCTGGCCTCCCTGGCCGACGGGATCATGGACGCTGCGGTGCTGGTGCGTTACGAAGTCGCTCTGCGCGCCCCGGAAAAACACTGGGACGAATGGCTCGATGGCCAGCGCGACAAGATCCGCCGCGCCTTGGCGCTGCTGGAAAAAGACGCGATTGCCGAGCTGACCAGCCATTTCGATGTGGCAGCGATCAGTGTGGCGTGTGCGTTGGGTTACGTGGATTTGCGCCATCCGGACCTGGGATGGCGCGAGGTGAATCCGAAGCTGGCGGACTGGTATTTTGAGGTGAGCCAGCGGCCTTCGATGGTGGCGACGATGCCGAAGGGCTAGATTTTCGCTGACTGTTCCGGCCTCTTCGCGAGCAAGCCCGCTCCCACATTTTGATCTGTGGTGTGTATAAATTCTGTGCACACTGGAGATCCACTGTGGGAGCGAGCCTGCTCGCGAATGCACCACACCGGATCTACCGGAAACAACCCAAAAATCAGCGTCGCCAAAACTTCCCCTTCCCGCTGATCCTCACGCAACCCCAACGACCGGCTCATTCCACCACCCCGATATCGAACTCCAGCGGCTTGGCCGCCTTCTGTCCGATCCCGTACCAGTCCAGTTTGCGGGTCAGCACCATGAACACGCCCAGTAACCCGAACAGCAACAACGACCCCATCAACAGCGCGTAATCCTCGGCGCTCAACAAGCCATAGAGCAAGCCATACAACGCCGCCAATCCTGCCGAAAAACTCAAGCCGTGGCGCACGCTGCGCAGCACGTGGCAGACATAGAAACCGATCAACAACACACAGCCGCTTGCCGACAACAGATACGCCAGGGCAAAACCGATGTGCTCGGACAACGACAGCAACAACAGATAAAAGAACGCCAGCGCCACGCCCACCAACGCGTATTGCACCGGGTGCACCGCCAGGCTCTTCAGGACTTCGAAGAGGAAGAAACCGGCGAAGGTCAGGACGATGAACAGCAGCGCGTATTTGATCGCCCGGTCGCTTTTCAGGTACTGGTCCACCGGGTCTATGAAGCTCACGCCGAAGCTGCGGCCGCTGAACGCGTCACAGTCGCCGCCGGACACGCAACTGCTCAACGCTTCTTGCAGGTTGGTGGAGAAAAACGAGGTCTGCCAATTCGCGGTAAAGCCCTGATCGGAGACTTCGCGTTGGGTCGGCAGGTAGTTACCGATGAAGCTCGGATGCGGCCAGTTGGCGGCCAGAGAGACTTTGCTGGTCTTGCCCACCGGGAGAACCTGCAACTGGCCGGTGCCTTGCAAACGCAGGTCGAAACCGAAGGCCAGCTCCGTGGCCTGACGTGGGTCAAGCGCTGGCAGCGTCACGTGCACACCTTCGCCCAACCAGCCCACCTGACTGCCGGGGATGAAGTCCAGGCGCTGGTCATTGAGTTCCAGTTTCAATGCATTCTCGATGCCGCGAATGTCGCTGATCCCGACAGCGAGAAATGGCTGATCGAACTGGTAGTCGGCGAAATCTTCCTTGATGCCCAGTTGCGCCGGCACCGAGAAGTGTCCGCTGATGCGGTTGTCGGCGTGGAACAGCCGCGCCTCGTAGATGCCCCGGGAACGCAGCTCGGTCTGAACCTGCCCGTCGAGTTCGAAACGCTCCGGCAGGAAGTACAAACGGCCGCGCTCTTCGCCAATGTCCTGGTAACGCTCGTTGGTTTTTTCGTTGAGTTTCCAGGTGCGCACCACTTTGCGATAAGGCACCACCATCAGCGGCCCGCTCAGGCGCTGGCTGTAGCTGGAACTGCGCGCGATGTCTTCGAGCACACCGTCGCGCAGTTCCTGGCGCTCCTGGATCACGCCGTTGATCATCAGCAACGGGATCAGCAGCAACAGAATCAGCAGGGCAATGGCCCCGAGTTTTATGGTCAGATTTCGGTTCATGGGACTCTCCCTGTTTGGATGGGGAGAGTCTGGGATGGGTGTGTGGGGGTTTTGTGGGGGGAGTATGGAGATTATGTGGAGACTGGGCTGTCCCCTTTCGCGAGCAAGCCCGCTCCCACATTGGATCTCCAGTAAACACAAAATGTGCGCCCCCAACAGATCGACTGTGGGAGCGGGCTTGCTCGCGAAGGGAGCGACGCGGTCCTAAGCCAGGCGCAAACTCACTTCAACCCCACCCTCGACATTGCCAATGCTCAATGTCCCGCCATGCAGCTTCACCACTTCCTCTACAAAATTGAGCCCCAACCCTGTGCTCTTGCGCCCACTGTCCGGACGCGGCAACGAATAAAAGCGCTCACTCAATCGCGGCAACGCGTATTCGGGAATCGCTTCGGCCTGATTGAACAGTTTGAACTCAATCTGTTCGCCAATCCGCTCGGCGCTGAATCGCAGCACGCCATTCACCGGCGTGAAATCCAGCGCATTTTCCAGCAGATTACCCAGCGCCTGACGCAACAAAAACGGTTCGCCAATGATTGCCAGATCCGTCGGAATCGACTGATCCACGCGTAACCGTTTCCCTTCGATGCGCCCGGTCTGAGCACTCAGCAGCTCATCGACCAAACCCGCCAACGGCACAGCCACCCGCTCTTCCAAGCCTTGGCGCTGCTCAACCTGCGCCAGGTTCAGCAACCGTTCGATCAACTGCTGCATCCGCACGCTTTCACTGTCGATGTTGCTGACGAAACGCTGCCGTTGCGCCAACGGCATCTCCCCTTGCAGCAACTCCGCCGCACCACGAATCGCCGCCAGCGGGCTTTTCAATTCATGGGTCAACGTGTGCACGTAACGCTCGACGTAGGCCTTGCCTTCGAGCTGCGTGCGCATCTGTTCCACGGCGGTTGCCAGTTGCTCCAGCTCACCGCCGCGATAGTGTGGAACCTCGACTCGCCGGCCTTCACTCACGGCTTTCGCATAAGCGGTCAAGCGCCGCAATGCCGCGCTCAGCCACCACGACAGCAACGCGCCAAACAGCAAGCCGAGGCCGATCAGCCCGGCGCCATACGCGAGCAATCGACGCTCGGTGCGATCGACGTAAGGCTGCAACGAACTATTGGGTTTGGCCACGGTGACCACGCCGATGATCCGACCGTTGTCGCGGATCGGCGCGCCAACGTGCATCACCGAAGAGCTGGCATCGTTCGGATCGCTGCGACTGGAGCGGGCGCCGTATTCACCGCGCAAAGTCAGCAGAACATCGTTCCAGCGCGAGTAATCCTGACCCACCGCTACACCGCTGGAATCCAGCACCACGATGCCCTTGGCGTCGGTGACGTAGATGCGGTGGTTGACCTGATTTTTCGGCAACCCCCAGATGCTCGCCTTCGGTTGCCGCTCACCATAGGCCTTGAGCAATTCGGGCCAGCGGTTCTGATTGAGCGTGCCGGCCTTGAAATCGTCGCGCAGGATCTCGGCCATCAGGTTGGCGGTATCGACCAGGGTTTCTTCGGTGGACTGACGCACACCGGGGCGGATTTCCTCCATCACGGTGTTGAGCACGAAGTAACCGGTCAGGCCGATGAACAGCACATAGACCAGGAATATCCGGATCCCCAAGGGCATCAGCTGTGCCCCGGACTGTAGCTGTAACCGAGGCCGCGATGGGTCTGGATCGGTTCGGCGTCAGCCTTCACCAGACGCAATTTGGCGCGCACGCTCTTGATGTGGCTGTCGATGCTGCGCTCATACCCGGCGTCGGCGGCGACGCCCAGCGCATCGAGCAACTGCTCGCGGCTGAACACGCGTTCGGGTTGTTCCAACAGGCATTGCAGCAGACGGAATTCGTGGCGGGTGAGGCTCAGCAACTGACCGCGATAGCAGATCTGTACCCGCTCGCTGTCGATGCGAAACAGCGCAGATCCTGGGTCGGCCACCGCACGCGGCGCCATGCGTTTGAGGATGGCCCGCACACGCGCCGCCACTTCCCGTGGGCTGAACGGCTTGACCACATAATCGTCGGCACCGATTTCCAGGCCCACGACACGGTCGATTTCCGCATCACGCGCGCTGAGGAAAATCACCGGCACTTCACTGAAACGGCGCAGTTGCTTGCAGGTTTCGAAGCCGCTGATATCCGGCAGACCGATGTCGAGAATGATCAGATCGGCCGGCGTCTGCCGCTGATGCTCCAGCGCGGCGGCGCCAAGGCTCAGCCACGTCGTGGTGAACCCTTCGCCCTGCAAGGCGAAAATCAGGGTGTCGGCAATCGCCGCTTCGTCTTCGACAATCAGGATATGAGGCATGGCGTCCGAGCCCGGCAGTTGAGTGGGCGAACGGTGCCCCATGCCTCACGTCACGTCAATGAGACCACTTGAAATCAGCAGTCGGGCTTGTCCGCCGTAAAACGCCGCGCCGGGTTCACGGCCGCGCCGAATTCACGCAGGGCTTTGGCGCCGATCAGCAGCGGGTAGTTGAAGCTGCTGCGGTCGGTGAGGTTGACCTCGACCGTGCGCTTGACGTTGCCCAGGCACAGTTCCAGATCGACCACCGGGCGCTTGGTGGGCGCCGCGACATCTTCATCCTCGTCCTCTTCGGAGCGGGTCTTGATCTTGCTGATCCGCGCGACCTTGTGTTCGTAGACCTTGTTGCTCGCGTCTTTGGTGGCGAGACGGAAGCGCACCCATTCTTCGCCGTCGCGGGTGAAGGTTTCGATGTCCTTGGCCGACAGCGAGGCGGTCAGGGCGCCGGTGTCCATTTTGGCCTTGAGCACTTCACCGCCGATTTCCGGCAGCGCAATGTATTCGTAGCGCCCGTACAGGGTCGGCTCGGCGGCCAGGACCGGCAGGGCCACGAGGGAAAGCAATGCGAGGAGGGATTTCACGTAAGAGGCATCCTGGGAAAGTGGGCAGCGGAATTTTAGACCGTCGGTGAGCAATTCGTTCGTTCTTGGGATCGCTTCGCGGGCAAGCCTCGCTCCTACAGGGTTTCGCGTCGTTCAAAAAAACATGCGTACACCCCCAATCCACTGTAGGAGCGAGTGGTGCGGCATCCCGACTTGCCCGCGAAGAGGCCGGAATGATCACCACAGCCCCAGCATACTCACGCAACCGTGAAACATTCGTTCCCCCCGATTTGGCCTGTCGCCCGAAGCTGCTTATCATGGCGCGCCCAAACGCTTTCAAGAGTTACTTATGCGCCGCCTGCTCACCGGCTGTTTCGTTACCCTGCTGCTGTTGCTCAACACCCTGGTCCTGTTCGGGCCGCTGATGGTGTTTGCCCTGCTCAAACTGGTCCTGCCCGGCCGCTTGCGTGATTACGCATCAGCGGCAGTGATGTGGATCGCCGAGACCTGGGCCGAGATCGACAAGCTGATCTTCCGACTGTGCATCCCCACGCAATGGGACGTGCGGGGCGGCGATGACCTGCGGGTCGACACGTCGTACCTGGTGATCAGCAACCACCAATCCTGGGTGGACATTCCGGCACTGATCCAGACCCTCAACCGGCGCACGCCGTTCTTCAAGTTCTTCCTCAAGAAAGAACTGATCTGGGTGCCGTTCCTGGGCCTGGCGTGGTGGGCGCTGGATTACCCGTTCATGAAGCGTTACACCAAGGCGTTTCTGGCGAAGAACCCGACGCTTGCCGGCAAGGACCTGGAGATCACCAAAGCGGCGTGCGAACTGTTCAAGCGCCAGCCCGTGACGGTGGTCAATTACCTGGAAGGCACCCGGTTCACGGCGGCGAAAAGCACTCAGCAGCAGTCACCGTTCACCCATTTGCTCAAGCCCAAGGCCGGCGGCGTGGCGTTTGTGCTGGCGGCAATGGGTGAACAGCTGGACGCCATTCTCGATGTGACGGTGGTGTATCCGCAGCAGAAGATTCCGGGGTTTTGGGATTTGATCAGCGGCAACGTGCCGAGGGTCATCATTGACATCAAGACCCGCGAACTCGACCCCGCGCTGTGGCAGGGCGATTACGAGAACGATCCGGTGTTTCGCGAAACGGTCCAGAACTGGGTCAACCAGCTCTGGATCGAGAAGGACCGGCGCATCGACGCCTTGCGCGCCGAGCGCCGCTGAATCAGGTGCCGGCGCCCCAGATCCCGCCCAGGTTCTGCAGCAGCGAGCCGGCGACGCCCTGCTGACCGAGGTATTGCAGAATCAGCGGGGCAAACTGACCGATCATGCCGCTTTCCATGCCCAATGCGCTGAACGCATTGTTCAGGTCATTGGTGTCCTTGACGTTGCCCAAGACATTGTCCAGTCCGGCCACCTTGCCGGACGAACCGAGCAAACCGGCGATGGCACCCAGTTCACCGCCGCCGGACAGCATGTCGATGCCCGGTACGCTTTGGGCCAGTTCCGAATAGTCGGTTGAACTCAATTGATTCTTCGCCAGGCCGAGCATCGCTCCGGTACCGCCAAGCAATTGTTGTGGCGTCAGGTTCAACTCGCTGAGCGCACCCAGCAGATCGGCTGTTTCAGCAGTCGGCGCTGCCGCTGTGGTGGCGTTATCGTCTTTCATGCCGGAAATGGCACTGGCTGCATCGCTCAAGCTGAACTGCGCGAAGACCGGACTGGCCGCCAGAGTCATGAGCGATGCCAGTACAAAACCACGTGAAAACTTCATCCAGACATCCTCTTGCGCCATGAAAACCGCCCGGCAATGGGCGGGAAAACCTGCCGGTTTGACTCGGCTTCTGCCGGCATGTTCCTCAGCGCTACGCCCATTTTGAGCCCGTTCGTCACTGGACAGATGAATGGCTCAAACAAAAACGGCGACCCGAGGGTCGCCGTTTTGCATTGCGTGAAGCCTTATGCCGCGCTGAACAGTTTGTGTGGATCGATCACAAACTTCTTCGGCACGCCTGCATCGAACTCACCGTAGCCCTGAGGTGCTTGATCCAGGCTGATCACCTGAACGCCCACCACTTCGGCGATGTTGATGCGGTCCCACATGATCGCCTGCATCAGCTGGCGGTTGTACTTCATCACCGGAGTCTGGCCGGTGTGGAAGCTGTGGGATTTGGCCCAGCCCAGACCGAAGCGAATGCTCAGGCTGCCCATTTTCGCGGCCGCGTCCACGGCACCCGGATCTTCGGTGACGTACAGGCCTGGGATACCGATTTTGCCGGCTACCCGAACCACGCCCATCAACGAGTTGAGTACGGTGGCCGGAGCCTCGTGCTTCACGCCGTCATGGCCGTGACCACGCGCTTCGAAGCCCACGGCGTCGATGGCGCAATCCACTTCTGGCTCGCCCAGCAATGCGGCGATTTGTTCGTGCAGTGGAGTGTCCAGGGACAGGTCGGCAATTTCGAAGCCCTGCGCCTTGGCGTGCGCCAGGCGAACGGTGTTGACGTCACCGACGATGACCACTGCCGCACCCAGCAGGCGAGCGGAAGCGGCAGCCGCCAGACCAACCGGACCGGCACCGGCGATGTACACCGTGCTACCTGGGCCAACGCCAGCAGTCACTGCGCCGTGGTAGCCGGTCGGCAGGATGTCGGAGAGGCAGGTCAGGTCGCGGATTTTTTCCATCGCGCGATCGCGGTCAGGCAGTTTCAGCAGGTTGAAGTCAGCGTACGGCACCATTGCGTACTCAGCCTGGCCGCCGGTCCAGTCGCCCATGTCGACGTAACCGTAAGCACCGCCCGGACGTGCCGGGTTAACGCTGAGGCAGACGCCGGTGTGCATTTCCTTGCAGGAACGGCAGCGCCCGCAAGCCACGTTGAACGGAACGGACACCAGGTCGCCGATCTGCAGGTTCTCGACGTCGCTGCCCTTCTCGATCACTTCACCGGTGATTTCGTGACCCAGTACCAGACCGGTTTGTGCGGTGGTACGACCACGCACCATGTGCTGGTCGGAACCACAGATGTTGGTGGAAACCACGCGCAGGATCACGGCGTGATTGATCTTCCTGCCACGCGGGTCCTGCATTTTCGGATAGTCGATTTTCTGTACTTCGACCTTGCCAGCGCCGAGATACACCACACCACGATTGCCAGACATGCTTTCACCTCGCTGTTGTTTTTATGTAATAGCCGCGTCGCCCAGGATCGGCGGCGCGTTGATTGCTCGGGTTATTGCCTGTGTGTCTTGTGTTGTTTGTTATGGCCCCTTCGCGGGCAAGTCGGGATGCCGCACCACTCGCTCCTACAAGGGCAACTCGCTCACCTGTAGGAGCGAGGCTTGCCCGCGAAGGCGATCTAAAGAACGACGGTGCGATTGGCGTTCAAAAACACCCTTCTTTCGATGTGATACCCAACCGCTCTGGCCAACGTCAGCCCTTCGATATCCCGCCCCTTGGCGATCAAATCTTCCGGGTAATGACTGTGGTCCACCACCTCCACGCCCTGGGCGATGATCGGGCCTTCGTCCAGGTCGTTGTTGATGTAATGCGCCGTGGCGCCGACCAGTTTCACGCCCTTGTTATAGGCCTGGTGATACGGCTTGGCGCCTTTGAAACCGGGCAGCAGGGAGTGGTGGATATTAATCGCCTTGCCATCGAGTTTGCGGCACAGCTCCGGCGACAACACCTGCATGTAGCGCGCAAGGATCACCAGCTCGGCACCGGATTCTTCGATCACCTGCAACACCTGGCGCTCTTGCGACGGTTTGTCGTTCGGGTCGAGCGGGAAGTGGTAGTACGGAATCTGGTGCCAGTCGGCCAACGGCTTGAGGTCCGGGTGGTTGGAAACCACGGCGGCGACGTCCATCGACAACTGGCCGATGCGTTGGCGGTAGAGCAAATCATTGAGGCAGTGATCGGCCTTGGAGACCATGATCACCACTTTCGGGCGGTGATGCGGCGGGGTCAGCTCGAAGATCATGCCGAACGCCTGGCCACGCTCTTCCAGCCCTGCGCGGAAGGCTTGTTCGTCGAAGCCGTCAGGCTGCCGGAATTCCACGCGAATGAAGAAACGACCCGAGAGCCGGTCATCGAACGAATGGTGCTCGGTGACGTAGCAGCCCTGCTCGAACAGAAAGCGGGTCACCGCGTCCACGGTGCCGAGGACGCTTGGGCAGTCGGCGGTCAGAATCCATGTGTCTGGGGCGCGGCTCATAGTGCGGTGACTCCTGTTGTTATGGGCAACCGCTGCGCGGTTGATCGCCGGCAAGCCGGCTCCTACATTTGGAATGCATCTCCCTGTAGGAGCGAGGCTTGCCCGCGAAGGCAATCTCAGGCCTGAACGCTAAGCCCGTACTCGGCCGCCGCATCCTGCAACCACAACCACCAGTAATCCGAGAAGCTGCGACGGATCAGCAGTTCCCAGGTGTCTTCGGCGGTGTGGCGGATCACCAGTTGCGACTTGGCAAACACGGTGCCGACAGCCTTGCCGACCGGGAAGCTGTTGGGGTGTACGTCGTAGCTGGTGGACTTCATCAGCACCTGGCGCACGTTCGGACCGCTCAGTTCGAGGATCTGCTGGCCACCGCTGACGTTGACGATCTGGATGTGCAGGTCGCCCAGCGCTTCACGGAGCTTTTTCTCGGCGGCAAATTCTTCGCCGGTCGGCACGATCAGCAAATACTCATCCGGCCCCATCCATTGCAGGCTGGTTTCGCCCTTGACGATCACAGTCAGCGCGCTCGGCAATTCGATGCCCAGGGCCTTGTGCACGCCAGCGGCAAACGCGGCATCGTGGCCATCGCCACGGATGGTCAGGTGGCCGAGGAGTTTTTTCTCACGCACGATCACGCCGGCGTTTTTGCGACCCTTGCCGACCAGGCTGGCGAGGTCGGCATGATGCAGCGACGACTCGGCCTTGGCCCCGGTGGTTGGGCGTTGTTGGTAAACATTGGCTGCGGTCATAAAGCACCTGTTCCTGAAGTTCTTGCATCTCACCTGTGGGAGCGAGGCTTGCCCGCGAAGGCATCGACTCGGTTTTACTGAGGCACCGCGTCATCGTTCTTCGCGGGCAAGCCTCGCTCCTACAGGGGCTGTGGTGTCAGATGTTCTGGCGATCGCCTTTCGGATCGAAGAACACCGAAGAAACGATTTCCGCCTCGATCACGCTGCCATCGGCCAGCGGTGCGAATACGCGCTCGCCGATCCGCTTCAAGCCGCCCTTGACCACGCCCATGGCAAACGAATAGCCGAGAGAGTTGTGCAGGTAGCTGGAGGTGACGTGACCGACCATCGTCATCGGGATCGTCTGCTTGGTGTTGAACACCAGTTGCGCACCTTCCGGCAGCCATTTGGTCGGATCGATCGGCTTCAGGCCCACCAGTTGTTTACGTTGATCACGCACGCAGTCTTCGCGATTCATGCCACGCCAGCCGATCCACGAGAACGGTTTGGTGCGACCGACACACCAGCCCATGTTCAGGTCGTCCGGGGTCATCGAGCTGTCAGTGTCCTGACCGACGATGATGAAGCCCTTCTCCGCACGCAGGATGTGCATGGTTTCGGTGCCGTACGGCGTCAGGTTGTACTGCTTGCCGGCCTCGGCGATTTTTTCGAGCACGCCCATGGCGTAGTCGGCTTGCACGTTGACTTCGTACGACAGCTCACCGGTAAACGAGATCCGGAACACCCGCGCCGGTACACCGCCGACCAGACCTTCTTTCCAGGTCATGAACGGGAAGGCTTCGTTGCTCAGGTCGATGTCGGTGACTTCGCTGAGCAGCTTGCGGCTGTTCGGCCCGGACAAGGTCATGGTTGCCCAGTGATCCGTCACGGAAGTGAAGTACACCTTCAACTCTGGCCATTCGGTCTGTGAGTAGATTTCCAGCCATTGCAGCACGCGCGCAGCGCCGCCGGTGGTGGTGGTCATCACGAAATGGTTGTCGGCGAGGCAAGCGGTGACGCCGTCGTCGAAGACCATGCCGTCTTCTTTGCACATCAGGCCATAACGCGCCTTGCCCACGTCGAGCTTGGTCCACGCGTTGGTGTAGACGCGGTTGAGGAACTCACGCGCATCCGGGCCTTGAATGTCGATCTTGCCGAGGGTCGACGCATCCAGCAGGCCGACACTGTCGCGCACGGCTTTGCATTCGCGTTTCACGGCGGCGTGAATGTCTTCACCGTTTTTCGGGAAGTACCAAGGACGTTTCCACTGACCGACGTCTTCGAATTCGGCGCCGTTCTTCACGTGCCAGTGATGCAGCGCAGTGAAGCGTACAGGTTCGAAGATGTGCCCACAGTGACGGCCGGCCACGGCGCCGAAAGTCACCGGCGTGTAGTTCGGACGGAACATGGTGGTGCCCATCTGCGGGATGGTCACATTCAGCGAACGGGCGGCAATGGCCAGGCCGTTGACGTTGCCGAGCTTGCCCTGGTCAGTGCCGAAGCCCAGTGCGGTGTAGCGTTTGACGTGCTCGACCGACTCGAAGCCCTCGCGGGTCGCCAGTTCAATGGCGGCGGCGGTGACGTCGTTTTGCAGGTCGACGAATTGCTTCGGCGCACGTGCGGTGTTCTTTTCGTGCGGCACCTGGAACAGCGCCAACGTAGGCTCTTCCAGGCGACTCAGGGCTTTCGGCAAGGAGCCTTCGACCACACTGAAACCGGCTTCGCTGGCTGCGCGAGCGCCGCCTTCAAAACCGTCGGCCAGCGAATCGCCGAGGCCGTAGACGCCGTTGATGCCACCGACGCACACGCGTTTCTGCGGTGCTTCGCCCGGTACAAAACCGAGGATGTCTTCACGCCAGATTGGCTTGCCACCCAAGTGCGAAGCCAGGTGAACCACCGGGCTGTAACCGCCGGAACTGGCAACCAGGTCGCATTCGAGCCACTCGCCTGGGCTGGTCACGGCGTGGGCTTTGACGTCGATCGCTGCAACGCGAGCGGCGGTCACGTGCTTGCTGCCACGGGCCTCGATCACGGCGCTGCCGGTCAGGATGCGAATGCCTTTGGCACGGGCTTCTTCAACCAGTGCACCACGCGGGTTGCTGCGGGCGTCGGCGATGGCCACCACTTGCAGACTGGCGTCGAGCCAATCCAGTGCAACGCGGTAGGCGTGATCGTTGTTGGTCGACAGCACCAGTTTTTTACCCGGTGCCACGCCGTAGCGACGGACGTAAGTCGACACAGCGCCGGCGAGCATGTTGCCCGGCACGTCGTTGTTGCCGTAGACCAGTGGACGCTCGTGAGCGCCGGTCGCCAGGACTACGCGCTTGGCGCGAACCCGGTGGATGCGCTGACGCACCTGGCCAATCGGGGCGCGGTCACCGAGGTGATCGGTCAGGCGCTCGTGAATGGTCAGGAAGTTATGGTCGTGGTAGCCGTTGACCGTGGCGCGCGGCAACAGCAGCACGTCCGGGGTGTTCTTCAGTTCGTCGAGGACGCTGGCGACCCATTCCACGGCAGGTTTGCCGTCGAGGCTTTCGCGGGAGTCGAGCAGGCTGCCGCCGAACTCTTCCTGCTCATCGGCCAGAATGACGCGAGCACCGCTGCGAGCGGCTGCCAAAGCAGCGGCCAGGCCAGCCGGGCCACCGCCGACGATCAGCACGTCGCAGTGCTGGTTCATGTAGTCGTAGGTGTCCGGATCGTTCTCGGTCGGCGAGCGGCCAAGACCGGCAGCCTTACGAATGTACTTCTCGTAAGTCATCCAGAACGATTGCGGGTACATGAAGGTTTTGTAGTAGAAGCCCGGCGGCATCAGCTTGCCGCCGACCTTGCCGAGAATCCCCATCATGTCGTTGTTCACGCTCGGCCAGCCGTTGGTGCTGGTGGCGACCAGGCCCTGGTACAGCGCTTGTTGCGTGGCGCGTACGTTCGGGATTTGCGTGGCTTCGGTCGCGCCGATCTGCAGCACGGCGTTCGGCTCTTCGGCACCGGCGGCGAAGATGCCGCGCGGACGGGAGTACTTGAAGCTGCGACCGATGATGTCGACGCCGTTGGCCAGCAGTGCAGCGGCCAGGGAATCGCCTTCAAAGCCTTTGTAGGTCTGGCCGTTGAAGGTGAAGCTCAGCACTTTGTTGCGGTCGATCCGTCCGCCGTTGGACAGGCGATTGATCTGGCTCATACCTTCTCTCCCAGAGCCGTCGTAGCCGCTTTCGAGCTATCGGTCTTGTCGGTGAATTGTGGCTTGGTGCCGATCTTGTAAGTCTCGAGAATCTCGTAGGTCACGGTGTCGCGGGTGACGTTGAAGTACTGACGGCAACCGGCAACGTGATCCCACAGCTCGTGGTGCAGGCCGCGAGGGTTATCGCGGAAGAACATGTAGTCGCCCCACTCCTCGTCGGTGCAGGTGTTCGGATCCAGTGGACGCGGGATGTGCGCCTGGCCGGATGCGTGGAATTCCTCTTCAGAGCGCAGCTCGCCGCAGTGAGGACAGAAGATATGCAACATGGGGATTTCTCCTGTTAGTGGGCAACCGCAGCAGCGCCGTGTTCATCGATCAACGCACCGTTGTGGAAACGGTCGATGGAGAAAGGTGCGGCCAATGGGTGCATTTCACCCTTGGCCAGGCTCGCGGCAAACACGTTGCCCGAGCCAGGTGTTGCCTTGAAGCCACCGGTGCCCCAACCGCAGTTGAAGAACATGTTCGGGACCGGGGTTTTCGAGATGATCGGGCAGGCATCCGGCGTGGTGTCGACGATGCCGCCCCACTGGCGGTTCATGCGTACGCGGGACAAGACCGGGAACATCTCGACGATGGCCTGGATGGTGTGCTCGATCACCGGGTACGAACCACGCTGGCCGTAGCCGTTGTAGCCGTCGATACCGGCGCCGATCACCAGGTCGCCCTTGTCGGACTGACTGATGTAACCGTGTACGGCGTTGGACATGATCACGCTGTCGATAATCGGCTTGATCGGCTCGGACACCAGCGCTTGCAGCGGATGGGATTCGATCGGCAGACGGAAACCGGCCAGTTTGGCCATGTGCCCGGAGTTACCGGCCGTGACCACGCCGACGCGCTTGGCGCCGATGAAGCCCTTGTTGGTTTCAACGCCGATGCACACGCCGTTTTCCTTGCGGAAACCGATCACTTCGGTCTGCTGGATCAGGTCCACGCCGAGTGCGTCAGCGGCACGGGCAAAGCCCCATGCCACGGCATCGTGACGGGCGACGCCGCCGCGACGCTGGACGGTAGCGCCCATCACCGGGTAGCGAGTGTTCTTGGAGCAG
Organism: Pseudomonas sp. IT-P44; assembly: GCF_949768225.1. Lineage (NCBI taxonomy): Bacteria > Pseudomonadati > Pseudomonadota > Gammaproteobacteria > Pseudomonadales > Pseudomonadaceae > Pseudomonas > Pseudomonas sp. IT-P44. The sequence goes on from NZ_CATKQM010000101.1 coordinate 123,325, forward strand.
TCGAGGTACGGAATCTCGTCCGCTACTTGCTTGGCATCGAGCAGTTCGCCGTCCACGCCGTTGAGGCGGTTGGCGCTGACCCGACGCTCGGAATCACGAATGTCCTGCAGGGTGTGGCACAGGTTGTAGACGCCGCGCTGGGAGAACATCACGTTGTAGTTCAGGTCCTGGGACAGGCCTTCCCACAGTTTCATCGCGTGTTCGTACAGGTGCGCCGACTCGTCCCACAGGTAGTTGGAGCGAACGATGGTGGTGTTGCGCGCGGTGTTACCGCCGCCCAGCCAGCCTTTTTCGACCACGGCCACGTTGGTGATGCCGTGTTCCTTGGCCAGGTAGTAAGCCGTGGCGAGACCATGCCCGCCACCGCCGACGATGACCACGTCGTAGACCTTTTTAGGGGTCGGCGTGCGCCACATTTTCTGCCAGTTTTCATGATGGCTGAGGGAGTGTTTGAAGAGGCCGAAGCCCGAGTAGCGTTGCATAGTCATTTACTCCAAAACCGCGCTCAGCGATAAACCGGGAAGTCCGCGCACAGGGCCGACACTTGCTGCGCGACGTTCGCTTCGACATCGGCGTCGCCGAGGTTGTCGAGGATGTCGCAGATCCAGCCGGCCAGCGTGACGCACTGGGTCACCTTGAAGCCGCGCGTGGTCACCGCAGGGGTGCCGATGCGCAGGCCGGAAGTGACGAACGGCGACTGTGGATCGTTCGGGACAGCGTTCTTGTTCACAGTGATGTGGGCGCGACCGAGTGCTGCATCCGCCTCTTTGCCGGTGAGGCCCTGACGAATCAGGCTGACCAGGAACAGGTGGTTATCGGTGCCGCCGGACACTACATCGTAGCCGCGTTTGATAAATACGCCGGCCATGGCCTGGGCGTTATCGATCACTTGTTGCTGGTAAGCCTTGAAACCTGGCTCCAGCGCTTCCTTGAAGCACACCGCTTTACCGGCGATGACGTGCATCAGCGGGCCGCCCTGGGCACCCGGGAACACGGCAGCGTTGAGCTTCTTCTCGATTTCTTCGTTGGCCTTGGCCAGGATCAGGCCGCCACGCGGACCGCGCAGGGTCTTGTGGGTGGTGGTGGTCACCACGTCGGCGTACGGCAGCGGGTTCGGGTACAGGCCGGCAGCGACCAGACCGGCAACGTGGGCCATGTCGACGAACAGCAGCGCACCGACCTTGTCGGCGATCTGACGGAAGCGCGGGAAGTCGAGGGTCTTGGAGTAAGCCGAGAAACCGGCAACGATCATTTTCGGCTTGCACTCGACGGCCAGGCGCTCGACTTCGTCGTAGTCAATCAGACCGGTCTTGGTGTCGATGCCGTACTGCACGGCGTTGTACAGCTTGCCCGAGGACGAAACCTTGGCGCCGTGGGTCAAGTGACCGCCGTGGGCCAGGCTCATGCCCAGAATGGTGTCGCCGGCTTGCAGCAGGGCCAGGTAAACGGCGCTGTTGGCCGAAGAACCGGAGTGCGGCTGCACGTTGGCGTAATCGGCGCCGAACAGTTGCTTGGCGCGTTCGATGGCCAGTGCTTCAACCTTGTCGACGTGCTCGCAGCCACCGTAGTAGCGCTTGCCCGGATAACCTTCGGCGTATTTGTTGGTCAGGCCGCTGCCCTGCGCTTCCATGACGCGTTTGCTGGTGTAGTTTTCGGACGCGATCAGCTCGATGTGATCTTCCTGGCGTTGCTCCTCGGCATTCATCGCCGCCAGCAGTGCATCGTCGTAACCCTTGATCTGGTCTTGCTTGCTGAACATCGCGTCTCTCCCAGCGGCATCTGTGCGCCATTCGTCTCGGTAAGGCACGGCGTTTCGGCAGTGCCCTTTGATAGCGATGGTATGACCGGCGCAGACAGGTCAAATGCCTACGGACGCCACGCAAAGGTGCGTTTACGACATGGCGGGGAATGGCATGCCGAACACGCCCCCCGAACCAGCGGGAATCCCCTGTGGGAGCGGGCTTGCTCGCGAAGGCGGTGTGTCAGGCGGCATCTATGTCTGCTGATACACCGCCTTCGCGAGCAAGCCCGCTCCCACAGGGGTCAGGTGGCGACCTGGCGGACGAGTAATAGCAGCAGGAAATGCAGCGGATACAAGGCATACGCCCAACGCCGCATAGGTGGAGGATTGACGCGTCGCGCATGTCGCAACAAGAACAACCCGAGCCATGGCGCGATCAGACAAGTGGCAATGCCTGGGATCGCCGCACTGTTACCCAACCGGGCTGAGTAATACAGCACCTCCCATTGATTGGCGGCCAGACAGATCAACCCCGGCAACAGGCTGAAATACCAGGGCCGCTTGAGCACCAGCAACATCGCCAGTGGCAACAACACACCAAAAACGCCGAACATCAGGTATTCCGTGAACACCGCTGCCAGCAATAAGGCAGCAACCGCAAGCAGGCGCGATGGCAGCGTTTTTTGCTGCCAGCCACGCGCGACCAACAATCCGAGCGCCAGCGTAGGCAGCACGTTCAAGGTGTCGGGATCGGGGATGAACATCCTGTAAGGGATTTCGCTGATAGCACTAAACAGAATCAACCAGCCCAGATACCGCCATTGATGCGTGACTTGTCGTGAACGCGACAGGTTCGCCGCCATTGCCAGACAGAACCACGGAAATGCCAGTCGTCCGGGCACATACAGCAGATCGAGGGAATAACCGATATATCGCAGGTGATCGAGCACCATGCTCAGCAACGCCAGCCACTTGAGCAGATCCAGTGCCCCATCCCGTTGAGTCATGTGCATAATCGCCCGTCGTCTTTGTATTTTTCTGTCAGACGCATCCTGTGTGCTCCCCGGATGATCTTCGGTAAAGTGCGCACCATCATTGACCACGAGACGCTTCACCATAAGCGTCCCGACCACGGAAAGCAGGGCCATGACCGATAAGAGCCAACAATTCGCCAGCGACAACTATTCCGGTATCTGCCCTGAAGCCTGGGCGGCGATGGAACAGGCCAACCACGGCCACCAGCGCGCCTACGGCGACGATGAATGGACCGCTCGCGCGTCCGATGATTTCCGCAAACTGTTCGAAACCGACTGCGAAGTGTTCTTCGCCTTCAACGGCACCGCCGCCAACTCCCTGGCCCTGTCGTCGCTGTGCCAGAGTTACCACAGCGTGATCTGCTCGGAAACCGCCCACGTCGAAACCGACGAATGCGGCGCGCCGGAATTCTTTTCCAACGGCTCCAAGCTGCTGGTCGCCCGCACCGAGAACGGCAAGCTGACCCCGGAATCGATCCGCGAAGTGGCCCTCAAGCGCCAGGACATTCACTACCCGAAACCGCGCGTCGTGACCCTGACCCAGGCCACCGAAGTCGGCAGCGTCTACACCCCGGAAGAAATCCGCGCCATCAGCGCCACTTGCAAAGAACTCGGCCTGAACCTGCACATGGACGGCGCGCGCTTCTCCAACGCCTGCGCGTTCCTCGGCTGCACACCGGCCGACCTGACCTGGAAGGCGGGTGTTGACGTGCTGTGCTTCGGCGGCACGAAAAACGGCATGGCAGTGGGTGAGGCGATTCTGTTCTTCAACCACAAACTGGCCGAAGACTTCGACTACCGCTGCAAACAGGCCGGGCAACTGGCCTCGAAAATGCGCTTCCTCTCGGCGCCGTGGGTCGGGATTCTGGAAAACGACGCCTGGCTCAAATATGCCCGTCACGCCAACCATTGTGCGCAACTGCTGGCGGAACTGGTCAGCGATATCCAGGGCGTGGAACTGATGTTCCCGGTGCAGGCCAACGGCGTGTTCCTGCAACTCTCGGAACCGGCCATCGCCGCACTGACCGCCAAGGGCTGGCGCTTCTACACCTTCATCGGCAACGGCGGCGCCCGCTTCATGTGCTCCTGGGACACCGAGGAAGAACGCGTACGTGAATTGGCAGCGGATATTCGCGAAGTGATGTCCCGCTAACAACACAAACCCTGTAGGAGCCAGCTTGCTGGCGATTGCCACGACGCGGTGCGCCTGACACACCGCCATCGCCAGCAAGCCGGCCCCTACACACTCGCGCCCCGCCTCCCATCCCGCGTACGACACAAAACCTGTAGGAGCCGGCTTGCTGGCGATCGCCGCAACGCGGTACACCCGACACACCGCCATCGCTAGCAAGCCAGCTCCTACAAATTCCCGCCCCACCTCCCATTCCGCGTACGACGAAAAACCTGTAGGAGCCAGCTTGCTGGCGATTGCCGCAACGCGGTGCACCTGACACACCACCCTCGCCAGCAAGATGCACCACGCATGTTGGTCTACATTGAAGCGCTCAGATAACAATAATCAGGAGCGCACGCATGTCCCTTCAAGGCAAAACCCTGTTCATCACCGGCGCCAGCCGCGGGATTGGTCGTGAGATCGCGCTGCGGGCCGCACGCGATGGGGCCAACATCGTGATTGCAGCCAAAAGTGCCGAGCCGCACGCCAAATTGCCGGGCACGATTTTCAGCGTCGCAAAGGAAGTCGAAGCCGCCGGCGGCAAGGCGCTGGCGCTGCAGGTGGATGTGCGTGATGAAGTCGCGGTGCGTGAGGCACTGGCCCAGGCCAACGAGCATTTCGGCGGCATCGATGCGCTGGTCAACAACGCCGGCGCGATCAAGCTGACCGGGGTTCAGCACATCGAGCTCAAGCGCTTTGACCTGATGCACCAGATCAACACCCGCGCCGTATTACTGTGCAGCCAGGCAGCCCTGCCTTACCTGAAGAAAAGCAGCGGTCATATCCTCAACTTGTCACCACCACTGAACCTGGCAACCAAATGGTTCGCCCAATACAGCCCGTACACCGTGACCAAATACGGCATGAGCATGCTCACGTTGGGCATGAGCGAGGAATTCAAGAATTACGGGATCAGTGTCAACTCGCTGTGGCCGCAGACCATGATCGCCACTGCGGCCATAGAGTTTCAGCTCGGCTCGCGTGAATCCTTCAAGCACGCGCGCACGCCGGAAATCATGGCGGATGCCGCCCACGTTATTTTGAGCAGCGCAGGACGCAGCCTGACCGGGCGTTTGTTGATTGATGAGGAGATTTTGCGAGAACGCGGAGTGACCGAATTCAATCATTACCGTTTCGAGCCGGACGGCGACGATAAGCTGCTGTCTGACCTGTTCGTCGACTGAAATACAAACCAATGTGGGAGCGGGCTTGCTCGCGAAGGCGGTGAGCCAGTCGACATTAATGTCGATTGACACACCGCCTTCGCGAGCAAGCCCGCTCCCACATTAGGTATTGCGGTGCGGTTTAAAATTCGATGCGCACGTCGCCCTTCGGCACGCTGCAGCACGACAGGATGTACCCTTCGGCTTCGTCTTCCTCGGTGATCCCGCCGTTGTGGTCCATCTCGACCTCGCCACCCAGCTTCATCACCTTGCACGTACCGCAGATGCCCATGCCGCAGGCCTTGGGAATCAACAGACCGAGCTTGGCCGCCGCCGCATGCACGGTTTCACCCGGCGCCACGCGAATGCTCTTGCCGGAAGCCGTGAATTCCACTTGATGCAGATCCGCCACGTCGACTTCCGGCGCATCCGCCGCTTGTTCGGCTTGCTCCACCGCATCGGCGCGGGCTTCCGGTGGCGTGGCGCCGAAGGACTCTTCGTGATAGCGCTTCATATCGAAGCCAGCGGCCTCGAGCATGCGCTTGACCGCGTTCATATACGGCGTCGGGCCGCAGCAGAACACTTCGCGCTCCATGAAGTCCGGCGTCATCAGCTCGAGCATCTTGTGGTTCAGGTAACCGCGATAACCGGCCCATGGCTCACCCAGACCGTGCTTCTCGCAGATCAGGTGCAGGCTGAAGTTATCGATCCGCGATGCCATGTGTTCCAGCTCACGGTGGTAAATGATGTCTTTCGGGGAGCGGGCGCTGTGGATAAACACCATGTCGACGTTGCCGTTGGTGTCGTAGAACCAGCGGGCCATGGACATGCAAGGCGTGATACCGACGCCGCCACTGAGGTACAGGACCTTGGGCGCGGGAAAATCCATGGCGTTGAACAGCCCGACCGGGCCGTGGACCGCCAGTTCCTGGCCTTCATGCAGGGTGTCGTGCAGCCAGTTGGAAACCTTGCCACCTGGCACGCGCTTGATCGTGACCGAAAAGCTGTACGGCACCGACGGCGAGCTGGAAATGGTGTAGGAGCGCATGATAGGCACGCCTTCGATTTCCAGCTCCAGGGTGACGAATTGCCCCGGCTTGAAGAAGAACATGATCGGCTGGTCGGCCATAAAGCAGAAGGTGCGCACATCCCAGGTTTCCTGGATGACTTTGACGCAACGGACGATGTGTCGGCCATTGGCCCAGGTCTGGGTGGTTACCGGATTCAGGAAGCTGTTGGACATGCTGTTCTCCACCGCCGATGGTCGGCCTTATGTTGACGATTCTGCGTATAGCGCAGACCACCCATTTACCTATCTGCGACATTCACATACTTATCGCGACCAGCCCCCAACTGCCGGGGGTTACGCGTCGGGAACAGATTGGGCCATGTCGCCCATGGATAAGGTTCCGGGCAACGCCGGCCCCACACTCGCCCCATACCAAGACATAACCTTTACACCTTGCGTAGCAACCCTGATCAGCCACTTTCGCGGCCACGCAGATGGCCTTGAGGATATACACGATGGACGTCACCGCAAAAATCAGCCTGGGCGATCCGCTGGAACCCGCACGCAAGGCCACCGCGCAGATGCTGCAAGAGCGCGAGCGCACCTTCTCGCTGCCGCAGCCGTTTTACTCTGACGAGCGGCTGTTTGATATCGACATGCAGGAGATCTTCCAGAAAGAGTGGTTGATCGCCGGCATGACCTGCGAGATCCCGACCAAGGGCAACTACCTGACCCTGCAAGTCGGCAAGAACCCGATCATCGTGATTCGCGGCGCCGAAGGCGTGGTTCACGCCTTCCACAACGTCTGCCGTCACCGCGGTTCGCGGCTGTGCACCAGTGAAAAAGGCAAGGTTGCCAAGCTGGTCTGCCACTACCACCAGTGGACTTACGAGCTGGACGGCCGCCTGCTGTTCGCCGGCACCGAGATGGGCGCCGATTTCGACATGAAGCAGTACGGCCTCAAACCGGTGAACGTGAAAACCGCCGGCGGTTATATCTTCATCAGCCTGTCGGAGAATCCGCCGGCCATCGATGACTTCCTGTCGACGCTGAACCATTACATGGAACCGTACGACATGGAGAACACCAAGGTGGCGATTACCACCACCTTGATGGAAAAGGCCAACTGGAAGCTGGTGCTGGAAAACAACCGCGAGTGCTACCACTGCAACGCGTCGCACCCGGAACTGCTGAAAACCCTGCTGGAATGGGACGACGTTACCGACCCGCGCGCCGACCAGGCGTTCAAGGACCACGTCGCCGCTTCCGCCGCTGCCTGGGAAGCCGAGAAGATTCCTTACGCCCACGCCAGCTTCGGCCTGCGTAACCGCATCGTGCGCATGCCGCTGCTCAAAGGCACCGTGTCGATGACCATGGACGGCAAACAGGGTTGCGCCAAACTCATGGGCCGCATCAAGAACCCGGACCTGGGCTCGATGCGAATCCTGCACCTGCCGCACTCGTGGAACCACTGCATGGGCGACCACATCATCGTCTTCACGGTATGGCCGATCAGCGCGCAGGAAACCATGGTCACCACCAAGTGGATCGTGCACAAGGATGCCGTCGAAGGCGTCGACTACGACGTGGAGCGCATGCGCCAGGTCTGGGATGCCACCAACGACCAGGACCGTCGCCTGGCTGAAGAAAACCAGCGCGGCATCAACTCTTCGGCGTACCAGCCTGGGCCTTACTCCAAGACCTATGAGTTTGGTGTGGTGAACTTTGTGGATTGGTACAGCGAGCGTCTGCTGAACAACCTTGGTGCTGAGCCTGCGCCTTACCTCAAAGGGGTTCCGGTTCAGGGTTAAAGATCAAAAGCAAAAGCTTCGTCGGAACGCCGCCCGGAGCAAGCCCGCTCCCACACTTGACCGTGTTGTCCACAAGACTTGTGCACTACGCAGATCCAATGTGGGAGTGGGCTTGCTCGCGAAGGCGTCCTAATGGTCACCGCCTTTCTTTCTCCCATACCCTCCCCTCCATAGAACTGTACGAAATATGATCTATTCCGTTCAGCGCTATGCCGTTCGTGGCTTCCAGCCTTCCGCAAACAAGTTATCCACACCTCCACCCACAGCTAATGGGGACAAGTGTGCGATGCCCCCTAACTTTCTCCACAGAAACCGAAGAAAATCCGTGACTTATCCAGAAGCAGGGTTTTGAACAGCGATTGGTTGTTTTTTAACCTAACACCTGAAAGCCACGCAGCACGTGGCCTGTAGCGGATGGCGAACACCTTATCCACAGAAGCGCCAACAGACTTTGGGGGCAACTTCGCCCTCTCTGTGGAAAACCGCCGAAAGCCGCGATAAATCAGGGTTTACGCGAGGTTCGCCCCTCCAAACTGGCAAATTGATCATTTTTTAATCATGCAGCTAACAGGCCCGGTTTATATGGTCTGTAGCGGACAGCGAACATCTTATCCACAGAAGCGCCAACAGAGATTGGGGGCAAGTATTGGCGAACGAACAGACTTATCCTCTGGAAAAAGCCCGAAAAAACCGCAACTTAGGCTGGTTGTTTTTTGTACGAAGGCTTGCAGGGCTTGATTTGTATGGCGTGTAGCGATGGGCGAACACGTTATCCACAGAAGCGCTAACAGGGATTGTGGGTAACCGTGATCAAACCCTGTTGAAACAGGACAAGCCCGAAGCAATATCCAGATTCAACTCGTAATCATTGAATGCACGCCATCCGAGCAAAATCGACGGCACGTACTGCCCACGCAGCATCGACGGCGGGATCGTAAAGTCCGGGTAGTACTTGTAGGCGATCAGACGGGTACGCCCGGACAAACTCAACTCGCCCTTGAAGATTTGGTGGTGCGGCTTATCGATGACATGAACAGGTGAAGCGCCGGGCGAGGCGGATGTCAGGTAATCCACATTGCCGGTGTCGATAATTGCCACGGTCGCACGCCGATCCAGCCGCGCAGCAAGGGTCAATCGTTGATTGATGTCGATACGCACGAAGGTGACCGGCGAATCACATCGTGTGGGCGCCGCAGCGTTGATCTCCAGCGTCTTTTTCGTAATGTTCAATCGTCCCAGCTTACCGATCAGGTCGAGCCCCAATAAGTTATCCCGGTCACTGACAAACACCAGGACGTTCCTGAACTCGCTTGCACCGATCTTCAGGGACTCAAGGATTCCGAGTTTGGCCGCCAGGTCCCGCTCGCCGTAGAAAGTGCTGTAGCCGTAATCAGAGTCGGTCAGCAGCTTGATGCCCATCTGCTTCGCGGTTTCGCTGTTGACCCGGGTTTGCGGGGCGCCCGTGTCAAGAATGAACCGCGCCGAAACACCGTTGGCGGCTTTGACATCGAGGTACGGCAGCACCTCATTCGTCTCGTGGCCATCGTCTGGGGAAGGATGAATCGGCAGCACTTCGCGTCGCGGTGATCTTGTCAGCGAGAAATCGGCGACCTGCCGCAAGGTCGCGATCGATTCACGGCCGAACATGGAGAACAACTGTTGGAGTTCAGGGTCATTGGCGATGGCTTGAGCATGGCGCCGCTTGATTGCCAGGTAGTAATCGGGCAGCTGGTTGGCAGCCTTGGTCTCGAACATTCGGGCGAGAACGGTGACTGAACAATTGAGGTTTTTATCAGGCGCCAACACCTGATCGCAGTATTGCTTCATCTGTGCCAGGGAGGCGTGCCGCCCCTGCGCAGAGTCGATCCATTGATAGAAATCCGGATCGCCCTGGCGGGTTCCAGCGGCCGCAGCCATCACAACCAGCATCACGCCACAGATCAGACATGTCTCACGCCGACTGACCGTGTTCATCGGCAACCCATTCCTGAAAACGAGTTTTATGAATCAGCGCTGCCGCCTCGGGCCGCTCATTAAGAAATGTAGCTCACTAGGGCCACTGCATGAGGTAAGCGTCGCCGGTCACCCGAATCATCGGGTGTGGCGTGATCTGGCAGGTATCGACGATGCGGAAACCATGCCGCTCATAGAAACGACGGGCGCCGGTGTTGACGGCGTAGTCGATCAGGCTCAAGCCCTTGTGCCCCAACTGGCTGGCGCGTTCGTGAGCGTGGGCGAGGAACTGCTTGCCAAGGCCCTGGTTGCGCCAGCCTTCATGCAGCGCGAGGCTGGAGATGTACAGCGTGTCGGGGATTTCCATGTCGGCATACGGCGCCAGCACCGGGTCGGTGGTGGGTTCGGCCAGCGGATCGTGGCGCATCACATAGCTGTGCATCATGCCGATGACGTGGCCGTCGGCCTCGGCGATGAGGCAGTTCTGGTAGGAGAAATCCACGTCGTCACGGGCGTAACGCAGGGCGCCGACGTCCAACAGATCCTGGCCGGGTTCGGCGATTTGGCTCCAGATGTAATCCGAAGCGCCCTCTGAGGAGATCTGGAACAAACGGGCAATTTCCCGCGCATCCGCGCGCAGGGCCGAACGAAATTTGACGGTCACTGTTTTTCCCCTTGTGGGAGCGGGCTTGCTCGCTCCCACATTTTGATCTGTGCTGAGTGTTGGTTAGCGGACCACGCCTTCTTCGATCAGCAATTTGAGAATCGCTTCGGCACCCGCTTGCGCCGTGACGCCTTTGAGCACCTGCCCGCCGCCGCCACTGGCTTTGGCTGTCGCCGCTTTCATCCGGTCCGCGCCGCTTTTGGCCTTGATCACTTTCAAGCGTTTAGGCCGAGGTTTGGCCGGTTGCAGCGTCGATACGGCCAGCAACGCATCATCGATCACTTCGACTTCATCCGCCTGCAACACACCACGCCGGGCCGGGCCGTACGCGCTCTGACGAGGCTTCGGCGCCGCGTTATCCACAGTCGCCAGGAACGGCAGCCGCACCTTCAAACGACGGCGCTGACCACGGGGCAACGCTTGAAGGACAAGCGCCGAACTGCCATCGATGGATTCAACCTGAGCCAGCCCGACCACCAGCGGCCAGCCGAGGTTTTCCGCCAGCAAGAACGGCAGCATGCCCGAGCCTTCGCCGGTTTCTGCCTGGCTGCCAGTCAGCACGACTTGTGCTCCGGCATCGCGCAAATAGGCGGTCAACGCCGGCAAGGCATCCGCGCCGGATGGTTGCTCCAGCACGTGTAGTTGTTCCAGGCCCATGCCCAGATAGGCGCGCAGCGCAGGCTCCGCGACGTCGCCGGCATGCAGCACTTGCAAGTTATCCCCAGCCAGTTGCAGACCCAGTTCCACGGCCCGCGCATCCTGCTCCGCGCGACGTGGCCGGCCGGAGGTCGGGTGGGCGCCGATGGACACCAGGCTGATGATTTTCGTGCTCATAACCCTTTCCTTCCCTTAAGCCGCATCGCGCTTGGCGTCGTCGCGATAAGCCGCTATCGCATCGATCAAGGCTTGAAGAATCTCGGCGCTCTCGCCGATCACCGACAGGTCGGCCCGTTTGATCATGTCGCAACCCGGGTCGAGGTTGATCGCCACCACCTTGTCGCAGGCACCGATGCCTTGCAGGTGCTGGATCGCCCCGGAAATCCCCACCGCCACGTAGACCCTCGCGGTGACCCACGTACCGGACGCCCCGACCTGACGGTCACGGGCCATGAAGCCATCGTCCACCGCCACACGGGATGCGCCTTCGGTGGCGCCGAGCGCTTCGGCAGTCCTGTGGAAAAGTCCCCAGTCCTTGACGCCGTTGCCCCCGGAGAAGATGAACTCGGCTTCGGCCATCGGAATGGCTGCCGGATCCACGGCCACAGCGCCCAGATCTTCGATCCGCGACAGGCTGCGCGCCACGGTTGTGGATAACTCCACCGGCAAGGCTTCATGACGGGTTTCGCTGACCGGCTCGGCGCATTCGGCGGCGGCCAGAATCAAGCGTGCGACCGGACGCGCAAGGTCTTGCAACCCAGCACCAGCGCGGCCGATGCATTCCTGATCCTTGACCTGCCAGACCCGCGTGGCCGGGCGTTCGCCCAGGGCAGCGGCAAAGCGCCGACCGAGTTCGCCGCCGCCACTGCGGCTGTCCGGCAGCAGCCAGTGACGCGGGCTGAACTGGTTATCCACAGCCCGCAGGCCCTGGACACGTTGCTCCGGTGCATAACCGCTGAATTCGTCGCCTTCGAGCACCAGCAAGCGATCGACGCCGGCGGTGGCAAACGCGTTTTCCTTGTGTTCGCCGAAGACCACGGCCAACACCGCGCCGTCCTTGCCGGCCAGCTGATGGGCCAGGCCGAGCAAATCCTTGTCGTGGCTGCTCAAGCGGCCACCGACCATGTCCGGCACCACGCTGATGTAAAACGCAGGTGCTGGCACTTGATGCAGCGGCAATTGCACTTCAACAGCGGCCGAGCGTTTGGTTGCCCCGCCCTGCTGCGCGCCGCTGCGGTCAATGCGCTTGATGCCGTTGGGACCGATAAAACCGATGCCATGCGGGTTCTTGCGAATGATGCCGTTCGGCCCCATCCAGCTGTGTTGCGCCGGCTGCATGGCCGCGTGCAGCGGGTGCAGGCGGTTACGGGCAATCCATTCGGCGCGGGGGTCGCGGCGGATAATGTCGCTCATCAGTGGGCCTCCGCAGGTTCACGTTGGGCCGGTGTGGACGGTTTGCTTGGCGCTGCGTCTTCAAGCAGTGCGTCCGCCACCAGCTCGGCGATGTCCTTGATCAACGGCCGCGGTTCAACCACGCCTTCGAGCATCGCGGTGCATTGTGGACAACCCACGGCCACCAGTTCGGCGCCGGTTTCGCGGATGTCTTCCATGCGCATGTCGGGGATCCGCTGCTTGCCCGGAATGTCAGTGATCGGCGCGCCGCCACCGCCGCCGCAGCAGCGTGAACGGAAACCGGAGCGTTGCATCTCTTTCACTTCAATCCCGAGGGCGCGCAGCACTTCTCGCGGCGCCTCGTATTCGCCGTTATAGCGACCGAGGTAGCACGGGTCGTGATAGGTCACGCTGCTGCCTTTGTGCTGGCCGAGATTGAGCGCGCCGGCATCGATGATTTCGGCCATGTAGGTGCTGTGGTGCTGCACCAGGTAGTTGCCGTCGAAGGCGCCGTATTCGTTTTTCAGCACGTGGAAGCTGTGCGGGTCGCAGGTGACGATGCGGTTGAAGCTGTACTTGGCCAGGGTCTGGATGTTGCGCTTGGCCAACAACTGGAACGTCGCTTCGTCGCCCAGACGTCGGGCTACGTCACCGCTGTCGCGTTCTTCGAGACCGAGTACCGCGAAGTCGACCTTGGCCGCTTTCAGCACTTTGACGAAGGCACGCAAGGTGCGCTGGTTGCGCATGTCGAAGGCGCCGTCGCCGACCCAGAACAGCACGTCGGTGGATTTTTTCTCGCTGAGCAGATTGAGGTTCAAATCCGCTGCCCAGTTCATCCGGCCACCCGGTGCGAAACCGCCAGGGTTGTCGGTGGCAATCAGGTTTTCCAGGACTTCGGCGCCCTTGTTCGGGGTCGCGCCTTTTTCCAGGGTCAGATGGCGACGCATGTCGACGATGGCATCGACGTGCTCGATCATCATCGGACATTCCTCGACGCAGGCACGGCAGGTGGTGCAGGACCACAGGGTTTCGGCGTCCACCAGACCGTTGACGATCGGTTGATGCGGGTTGCCCGCGTGTTCGCCGATGGCTTTGCCCGGATAGGGGCTGCCGGCGAACTTGGCATCGGTGCCGCCGGCAAGGCCGACGACCATGTCCTGAATCAGCTTTTTCGGGTTCAGCGGCTGGCCAGCGGCGAACGCCGGGCACGCGGCTTCACATTTACCGCATTGCACGCAGGCGTCGAAACCGAGCAGTTGGTTCCAGGTGAAATCCTTGGGTTTTTCCACGCCCAGCGGTGCGTTTGGATCGTTCAGGTCGAGCGGTTTCAAACCGGTGGAACGACCACCGCCAAAACGTTCGGCGCGACGGTGCCAGGCCAGGTGCAGCGCACCGGCGAAGGCGTGCTTCATCGGCCCGCCCCAGGTCATGCCGAAGAACAACTCGCTGACGCCCCACAGCACGCCGATGCCGAGGATCGCTGCCACCACCCAACCGCCAAAATTATCCGGAAGGATGCCGGCGACCGGCAGAGTCAACAGGAAGAAGCTCGCCGAGAACGCCAACAAGCTTTTCGGCAGGCGCATCCACGGCCCTTTGGACAGGCGAGCCGGCGGGTTGCGACGACGTAGGTACACAAAGATCGCACCGACGAACATCACCACTGTCATCAACAACAGCGCGTAACCGAGGATGCGGTTATGCAGGCCGAAACCGTGCACCAGAATCGCCAGCACGATGGACGCCACCGCACCACCGGCCGTGGCCACGTGGGTGTTGGCGATGTATTTGTCCCGCGCGACAACATGGTGCAAATCGACCATGTAGCGCTTGGGCATGGCGAACAGGCCACCGATCAGGTCGACCTTGGAGGCTCGGCCCCGGCGCCACATGGCCACCCGCCGCAACGCGCCGAGGACAGCAAGGCCCAGGGCAGCGAACAACAGGATTGGAAGAAGGGTGTTCAACATGGTGGAGCTCCCAAAGACCGCAGGGTCTTGCAGGCCAAACTACCTGGATGCCTTGCCCGATTCCTGTAGGAGCGAGGCTTGCCCGCGAATGCGATGGGTCAGCCGACAACAATGTTGAATGTCAGGACGCCTTCGCGGGCAAGCCTCGCTCCTACAGGGTTATCCACAAGCTCTTAGAAATCCTTGCACAGCCGCAGCGCGTCGTAGATCGCCGCGTGCACGTTACGCTGGGCCACGCAGTCGCCGATGCGGAACAGCAGGTAGCCGTCACCGCTCTGCTCAAGGCATGGCTGCGGCTTGATCGCGAACAAGGCTTCGACGTCGATCTGGCCTTTGTTACGCGAACCGTCCTTCAGCGCGTAGTAGATTTCTTCGTCCGGGCGCACGCCGTTTTCCACGACCACCTGGTCGACCACCCGCTCCTCTTTGGCGCCGGTGTATTCGTTTTCCAGCACCGCCACCAGCTTGTCGCCTTCGCGGTAGACCTTCTCCAGCATCATGTCCCCGGTCATGATCACTTCTTTCGGGTACATGCTGCGGTAGTAAGTCGGGAACGACGTACCGCCAATCGCTACGCCCGGCTTAATGTCGTCGGTGACGATCTCGACCTGGCTGCCCTTGTCGGCGAGGAAGTCGGCGGTCGACATCCCGGTGAACTCGCAAATAGTGTCGTAGACCAGCACGTTCTTGCCCGGCGCGACCTTGCCGTCGAGCACGTCCCAGCTGCTGACCACCAGGCCTTCAGCCGCGCCCCAGTGTTCGTTCTGCTCCAGGAACGGATGGCCGCCGACAGCCAGCACCACCACATCCGGACGCAGGTCCATGATGGTCGGTGCATCAGCCGCAGTGCCCAGGCGCAGGTCAACTTTCAACCGTGCCAGTTCCAGCTGATACCAGCGGGTGATACCGGCGATCTGGTCACGCTGCGGCGCTTTCGACGCCGTGGTGATCTGCCCGCCAATGAATTCCTTTTTCTCGAACAGGGTCACGTCGTGGCCACGTTCGGCGGCCACTCGGGCGGCTTCCATCCCGGCAGGACCGGCACCGACCACCACCACCTTGCGTTTCACGCCGGTGGTTTTTTCGATGATGTGCGGCAGGCCCATGTATTCACGGGAGGTCGCCGCGTTCTGGATGCACAACACATCCAGGCCTTGATACTGACGGTCGATGCAGTAGTTCGCGCCGACGCATTGTTTGATCTGGTCGATCTGGCCCATCTTGATCTTGGCGATCAGGTGCGGGTCAGCGATGTGTGCGCGGGTCATGCCGACCATGTCGACGTAACCGCCCTCCAGAATACGGGTCGCCTGGTTCGGGTCCTTGATGTTCTGTGCGTGCAGCACCGGAACCTTGACCACTTCCTTGATGCCGGCCGCCAGGTGCAGGAACGGCTCTGGCGGATAACTCATGTTCGGAATCACGTTGGCCAGGGTGTTGTGGGTGTCGCAACCCGAACCCACGACGCCGAGGAAATCGAGCATGCCGGTGTCGTCGTAATACTTGGCAATCTGCTTCATGTCCTCGTGGGACAGGCCGTCCGGGTGGAATTCGTCACCACAGATACGCATGCCCACGCAGAAATCGTCACCGACCTCGGCGCGCACGGCTTTCAACACTTCCAGACCGAACTTCATGCGGCCTTCGAAGCTGCCGCCCCATTCGTCGGTACGTTTGTTGACCCGCGGGCTCCAGAACTGGTCGATCATGTGCTGGTGCACGGCCGACAGTTCAACGCCGTCCAGGCCACCGGCCTTGGCACGACGGGCCGCTTGGGCGTAGTTGCCGATCACCCGCCAGATCTCTTCCGGCTCGATGGTTTTGCAGGTGGCGCGGTGCACCGGTTCACGGATACCGGACGGCGACATCAGCGTCGGCCAGTTGAAACCGTCCCAGCGCGAGCGCCGGCCCATGTGGGTAATCTGAATCATGATCTTGGCGCCGTGCTTGTGCATGGCGTCGGCCAGATTCTGGAAGTGCGGAATAATGCGGTCGGTGGACAGGTTCACCGAACTCCACCACTCCTGCGGGCTATCGATAGCCACCACGGACGAACCGCCGCAAATCGCCAGGCCGATCCCGCCCTTGGCTTTCTCTTCGTAATACTTGACGTACCGATCGGTGGTCATGCCGCCGTCGGTCGCGTAGACCTCGGCATGCGCGGTGCTGAGCACGCGGTTACGGATGGTCAGTTTGCCGATCTGGATCGGCTGGAACATTGCTTCGAAAGCCATGGCGGGTTCCTCGACTTACAACGGCTTGACGGTGAACAAACCGTCGTCGTGGCCTTCTTCGGAGCCACCGTAGACTTGTTCGGCAACGGTGCGAATCTTGCTGCCGCGGGCTTGCAGAATCTGGTCCATGGCACCGGCAAACCAGCCAGTGAACATGTAGTCGACCTTGCGCCCGACCTTGCCGTACACGTAGACGAAAGCGGAGTGTTCAAGCTTGACGCTGGCGGTGCCTTTGTCGAGGTCGATGTCCTGGATCTTGAACAGGCCCCAGCCGCGTTGCGACAGGCGCTTCATGTAGTGCTCGAACACCGCGACGCCTTCCAGGCCATGGCATTCAGCTTCTTTTTCACACCAGTGCCAGGCGGACTTGTAGCCGGCCTTGTAGAGAATTTCGGCGTAGGCGTCGGCGCCCAGCACTTCCTCGATGCCCATGTGGTTGTTGACGAAGAAATGACGCGGCACGTACAGCATCGGCAGGGCGTCGGAGGTCCAGACACCGGTTTCGCTGTCGACTTCGATAGGCAATTGCGGGGCGATCTTGGCCATGGAAACTTAACTCCAGAAAAATTTTGGTGTTGCCCCCGGCACGGATGGCCGGGGGAAAGAATTCAGAGGTGCGGCGGCTTATTCGCCCCAGACATCTTTCAAGACGTTGACCCAGTTCTCGCCCATGATCTTGCGGACCACGCGCTCGGAATGGCCGCGCTTGAGCAGGGTTTCGGTCAGGTTCGGGAACTCGCCGACGGTGCGGATGCCCAGCGGGTTGATGATCTTGCCGAAGCTGGTCAGACGGCGGGCGTAGCCCTTGTCATGGGTCAGGTATTCGAAGAAGTCCTGACCATGGCCCTGGGTGAAGTCGGTGCCGATGCCGATGGCGTCTTCGCCGACGATGTTCATGGTGTATTCGATGGCTTCGGCGTAGTCGTCGATGGTCGAATCGATGCCCTTGGCGAGGAACGGCGCGAACATGGTCACGCCGACGAAACCGCCGTGGTCGGCGATGAACTTCAGTTCTTCATCGGATTTGTTGCGCGGGTGAATTTTCAGACCCGACGGCAGGCAATGGGAGTAGCAGACCGGTTTCTTCGATTCGAGGATGACTTCTTCGGAAGTCTTGGAACCGACGTGGGACAGGTCGCACATGACCCCGACGCGGTTCATCTCGGCAACGATTTCGCGACCGAAGCCCGACAGGCCGCCATCACGCTCGTAGCAACCGGTGCCGACCAGGTTCTGGGTGTTGTAGCACATCTGCACGATACCGACGCCGAGCTGCTTGAACACCTCGACATAGCCGATCTGGTCTTCGAAGGCGTGAGCATTCTGGAAACCGAACAGGATGCCGGTCTTACCCTGCTCCTTGGCTTTACGGATGTCGGCGGTGGTGCGAACCGGAATCACCAGGTCGCTGTTTTCGCGGATCAGCTTCTGGCTGGCGGCGATGTTGTTGACGGTGGCCTGAAAGCCCTCCCACACCGACACGGTGCAGTTGGCCGCGGTCAGACCGCCCTTGCGCATGTCTTCAAACAGCTCGCGGTTCCACTTGGCAATAATCAGCCCGTCGATAACGATGCTGTCGGCGTGCAATTCGGCTGGGCTCATCAGGCTGTCCCCTATTAGCGATTCATGCGCCGAATCGTGTGCCGGCGCTTTGGGGCCAGCATATGCCTGAGTACCGGTGCAGCCGGGTGCAAAAACGACAGGGGGTTTGCCGAAAGCGTCAATCTGCGACAAAGGGTCGTCGTTGAACGTCGCAGGCCACCTGTTCAAGGACTTGCGCATGGGCCAGAATTCGGCGCATTACGGAATTTGGGCCAAAAAAAGGGGCTGAGGCGCAATGAAATCGATCTTACTGGCAATGGCACTGATAGCGACCGGCGTACAGGCGGCTGAAGAGTCCGACATCAACCCCTGCGATGCGGTCGAAAACGAAGTCCAGACCCTGGAATGCTCGGTCTACAGCCGAACCACCGCCGAAGACCTGCTCAAAGACAACTACCAGAGCCTGACCGAGCGCATGCAAACGCTCTACGGCAAGAACCCGACACAACTGGCCGACATCACCGCCAAACTCAAGGCCGCCCAGCAGCAATGGCTGAAAACCCGGGATGCGGATTGCACAGTTGAAGCGTTTCCGGCGACCAGCGGCAGCAAGGCGTTCACTATTGCGCAGAACGATTGCGTGGCGCGGATGAGTGATGAGCGGTCGGAGTTTTTGGAGTCGATTGGGCAGGAGTGATTAAGAGCTGAGCTTATTGTTTCTACACCCTGCCAACGCGAGCGGTAAGCTGCACACCATAATTTGGTAGAGGGATTCAAATGAAAATCTGCGGCATCGAAATCAAAGGCAGCGAAGCGATCATCGCCGTGGCCTCCCTCGACGATCAGGTACTGAGCCACGTCGCGCTGAACACCAAGAAAATCGCCCTCGACGATGACGACGAAGCCGCCAACGTCAAAGTCTTTGCCGCTCAGGTGGCGTCGTTTGTCCGTGAGAATTCAATCGACCGGATCGCGATCAAGAAGCGCAGCAAGAAAGGCGAATTCGCCGGCGGGCCGACCACGTTCAAGATCGAGGGCGTTTTTCAGTTGCTGGAGAGTTGCGAGGTGATTCTGCTGTCGCCGCAGACGATCAATGCGCAGAACAAGAAGTTTGATTTTGAGCTGCCGGGGACGCTGAACAAGTATCAGCATGAGGCTTACAAAGCCGCCTGTTCGGCACTGATGAAAAAGTAAACGCGACACGACCTGTAGGAGCGAGGCTTGCCCGCGAAGGCGGAGTGTCAAACGACGGTGATTTCGATTGAGGCGGCCTCTTCGCGGGCAAGCCTCGCTCCTACAGGATTCGGTTTTTTTCCGTTGGTAGTGTCAGGCCTTTTGGGTTTGTCGCCGGTCTTCTCGTGGACACCGCTCAAACTTCGCCCGATAACTGCGGGTGAAGTACGACGGCGACTCAAACCCGCACGCAATACTCACTTCCAGCACACTCATATCGGTCTGCCGCAACAACTGCCGCGCCTTCTCCAGCCTTAGCCGCAGGTAGAAATTGCTCGGTGTGTCGTTCAAGTGCAACCGAAACAATCGCTCCAACTGCCGCCGCGTCACCTTGATCGACTCCGCCAGCTCCAGCGTGGTCAGCGGCGGTTCGCTGTGTTGTTCCATCTCGCCGATCACGTGAACGAGCTTCTTGTTGCTGATGCCATAGCGCGTGGCGACTTCCATGCGCTGGTGGTCTTTGCGCGGGCGGATGCGGCCGAGTACGAATTGTTCGCTGACCTGGATCGCCAGTTCCGGGCCGTGGGCCTGGGCGATGAGGTCGAGCATCAGGTCGATGGAGGCGGTGCCACCGGCGGAGGTAATGCGCCGGCGGTCGATCTCGAACAGCTCCTGAGTGACGCTGAGCTGTGGATAAGACTCCTTGAACGCGTCGATGGCTTCCCAATGCAGTGTCAGGCGGTGCCCATCAAGTAGGCCGGCCTCGGCGAGGACGAAGCTGCCGGTGTCGATGGCGCCGAGTGTCACGCCTTCGTTGTCCAGCCGGCGCAGCCAGTGCTCCAGAGCTGGCGTGGCGAATTTCAGCGGTTCAAAACCGGCAACCACCAATAAGGTCGCGCCTTTCTTCAGCGGTTCCAGTGCTGCATCGGCGTTGACCGACATGCCGTTACTGGCCAGCACTGCCCCGCCATCCGCACTCAGCACGTGCCAGCGATACAGCTCGCCGCGAAATCGATTGGCGACCCGCAACGGCTCGATGGCCGAGATGAAACCGATGGCCGAGAAACCCGGCATCAACATGAAGTAGAAATCCTGGGACATGGAGCGCACTCGATTCGCGGGTAGCGTGTGCTGTTGATACGCCACTTGCGAGCGGCATTCAAGTGGACAGGTCGCTGCAGTGCAAGAGCTGGTCGCCGCAGTGCGTTTTCACCGGGCTTTAGCTGCGTAACTTGGCATCACCGGCGCACAAAGACGACCGGACCCACAATAACGAACTGCCGAGGAAACCTGAGATGAAACGACTGATCAGCAGCTGTGTTCTTGCACTCAGCGGTACCGCTTTCCTGAGCGCCAGCGTCATGGCCGCCGAACCTGCATCGTGCCAGAACGTACGCATGGGCGTCGTGAACTGGACCGACGTGATCGCCACCAGCGCCATGACCCAGGTCTTGCTCGACGGCCTCGGCTACAACACCAAACAAACCAGCGCCTCCCAGCAAATCATTTTCGCCGGGATCCGCGACCAGCGCCTGGACCTGTTCCTGGGCTACTGGAACCCGCTGATGACTCAAACCATCACGCCGTTCGTCGATGGCAAGCAGGTCAAAGTGCTTGAGGCGCCCAGCCTGAAAGACGCCCGCGCCACCCTCGCGGTTCCGACTTACCTCGCCGACAAGGGCCTGAAAACCTTCGCCGACATCGCCAAATTCGAGAAAGAGCTGGGCGGCAAGATCTACGGCATCGAGCCAGGCTCGGGTGCCAACACGCAGATCAAAGAGATGATCGCCAAGAACCAGTTCGGTCTCGGCAAATTCCAGCTGGTCGAGTCCAGCGAAGCCGGAATGCTGTCGGCGGTGACCCGGGCGACCAAACGCAACGAAGCCATCGTGTTCTTCGGCTGGGCGCCGCACCCGATGAACGTCAACGTGAAGATGACTTACCTCACCGGTAGCGACGACGCCCTGGGCCCGAACGAAGGCATGGCGACTGTCTGGACCGTCACTTCGCCGACCTACGCCGAGCAATGCCCGAACATCGGCCGCTTGCTGAGCAACCTGACCTACACCGCCGAAGACGAGAGCCGGATGATGCAGCCGCTGCTGGATCACAAGGACGCCTTCGAATCGGCCAAGCAATGGCTCAAAGATCACCCGCAAGACAAGCAGCGCTGGCTGGAAGGTGTAACCACCTTCGATGGCAAACCAGCAGCTGAAAACCTGCAACTGACCAGCAAGTAGCTCTTCAGCAAACAGACCCAAACCGAACCACCGATTCGCAGCCCGACCGGGCTGCGAACGGGACCACCACGCCTGCAAGGAACCACCTCATGAACCACGACGTCATCATCACCTGCGCACTTACCGGTGCTGGCGACACGACCAGCAAAAGCCCACACGTGCCGGTCACCCCGAAACAAATCGCCGCTGCCGCCGTGGAAGCCGCCAAGGCGGGCGCCACCGTGGTCCATTGCCACGTTCGCAACCCGCAAACCGGCAAATTCAGCCGTGACGTGGCGCTGTACCGCGAAGTCATGGAGCGCATCCGCGAAGCTGACGTCGACATCATCGTCAACCTCACCGCCGGCATGGGCGGCGACCTGGAAATCGGTGCGGGCGAGAACCCGATGGAGTTCGGCCCGAACACCGATCTGGTCGGCCCGCTGACCCGTCTGGCCCACGTCGAAGAACTGCTGCCGGAAATCTGCACCCTCGATTGCGGCACCCTGAACTTCGGCGACGGCGACACCATTTACGTCTCCACCCCGGCGCAGCTGCGTGCAGGCGCCAAACGCATTCAAGAGCTGGGCGTGAAAGCCGAGCTGGAAATTTTCGACACCGGTCACCTGTGGTTCGCCAAGCAGATGATCAAGGAAGGCCTGCTCGACGACCCGCTGTTCCAGCTGTGCCTGGGCATCCCGTGGGGCGCGCCGGCTGACACCACCACCATGAAAGCCATGGTCGACAACCTGCCGGCAAACGCCGTGTGGGCCGGGTTCGGCATCGGTCGCATGCAGATGCCGATGGCGGCGCAAGCGGTGCTGCTGGGCGGCAACGTGCGGGTCGGCCTGGAAGACAACATCTGGCTGGACAAGGGCGTGTTGGCGACCAATGGCCAACTGGTCGAACGCGCCTCGGAAATCCTCAGCCGCCTCGGCGCCCGGGTTCTGACACCGGCTGAGGGCCGGGCAAAAATGGGCCTGACCACGCGCGGTTAACCACACCTCACTTGTAGGAGCGAGGCTTGCCCGCGAAGAGGCCGGTACATCCGCCACACTGTCTGCGGCTGAGACACCGCCTTCGCGAGCAAGCTTCGCTCCTACAAAGATCACCGAATTTTTTAGGAAGTTGCCATGACCTTCATCACCGAAATCAAAACCTTCGCCGCCCTGGGCAGCGGTGTCATCGGCAGCGGCTGGGTGTCCCGCGCCCTCGCCCACGGCCTCGATGTTGTGGCCTGGGACCCGGCGCCCGGAGCTGAAGCCGCGCTGCGCAAACGCGTCGCCAATGCCTGGGGCGCACTGGAGAAACAAGGCCTGGCACCCGGCGCGTCGCAGGATCGCCTGCGCTTTGTCGCAACCATCGAAGAGTGTGTTCGCGACGCCGATTTCATCCAGGAAAGTGCCCCTGAACGCCTGGAGCTGAAGCTGGAACTGCACAGCAAAATCAGCGCCGCAGCCAAACCAAATGCACTGATCGGCTCCAGCACCTCGGGCCTGTTGCCAAGCGAGTTCTACGAGAGCTCGACCCACCCGGAACGCTGCGTCGTCGGTCACCCGTTCAACCCGGTTTACCTGCTGCCATTGGTGGAAGTGGTCGGCGGCAAGAACACGGCCCCCGAAGCGGTACAAGCGGCCATGAAAGTCTACGAATCCTTGGGCATGCGCCCGCTGCACGTGCGCAAGGAAGTGCCGGGATTCATCGCCGACCGTTTGCTCGAAGCGCTGTGGCGTGAGGCCCTGCACCTGGTCAACGACGGTGTGGCGACCACCGGTGAAATCGACGATGCGATTCGCTTTGGTGCGGGTCTGCGCTGGTCGTTCATGGGCACGTTTTTGACCTACACCCTGGCGGGCGGCGACGCTGGCATGCGCCATTTCATGGCACAGTTCGGGCCGGCGTTGCAGTTGCCGTGGACGTATCTGCCGGCACCGGAGCTGACCGACAAGCTGATCGATGATGTGGTGGATGGCACCAGCGATCAGTTGGGCAAACACAGCATTTCGGCGCTGGAGCGCTATCGTGATGACTGCCTGCTGGCGGTGCTGGAGGCGGTGAAGACCACCAAAGAGAAGCACGGGATGGCGTTCGCCGACTAACCCCCACCGCCACTTGTAGGAGCGAGGCTTGCCCGCGAAGAGGCCGGTACATCCGACGGATCTCTTGTGGCAGGAATACCGCCTTCGCGGGCAAGCCTCGCTCCTACAGGTTCTCTGTTATCTCAGGAACTGATCGCATGCCTGCTCTTACGACTTACAGCACCAAAATCACCCCCGACTGGGTCGACTACAACGGCCACCTGCGCGACGCGTTTTACCTGCTGATCTTCAGCTACGCCACCGACGCGCTGATGGACCGGCTGGGCATGGACAGCAACAACCGCGAAGCCAGCGGCAATTCGCTGTTCACCCTCGAACTGCACCTCAATTACCTGCATGAAGTGAAGCTCGACGCCGACGTAGAAGTGCACACCCAGATCATCGCTCACGACAGTAAACGCCTGCACCTCTATCACAGCCTGCACCTGGTCGGTGACGACAAAGAGCTGGCGGGCAACGAGCAGATGTTGCTGCACGTCGACCTCGCCGGCCCCCGCTCCGCGCCTTTCAGCGAAGAAACGCTGGGCAAGCTGCAAGCCATCGTTGCGCAACAAACCGACCTGCCCACCCCTGACTACATTGGCCGAGTGATCGCTTTACCCCCAAAAAAATAACAAGGAGATCGCCATGAACACCGCCGCCGCTTTTGCTGACTTCCGTACTTATCCGTTGATCAGCGCGCTCAGTGGCGTGCAGGCCCTGGCGGATCGCGTTCTCGTGAAATGGGCCGATGACCGTGTCAGCCCCTTCCACCACCAGTGGTTGCGTGACAACTGCCCTTGCCCGCAGTGCGTCTACACGGTGACCCGTGAGCAGGTGCTGGAAATCGTCGACGTTGCGCAAGACCTGATGCCCGCAGAGACAAGCGTCGACCCTGAAGGTTGCCTCTGCATCCAGTGGCAGGACGGTCACCTCAGCCGCTTCGATCCGGGCTGGTTGCGGGCCCACGCCTATGACGACGAGTCCCGCGCAGAACGCCGCGCCGCAAAGCCAAAATCCCGTCTGTGGAAAAGCGACTTGTCGCTGCCGGTGTTCGATTATCAAGCGCTGATGGACGACAACGACGCCTTGTTGCAATGGCTGTTGGCGGTGCGCGATATCGGCCTGACGCAAGTGCGCGGCGTGCCCACCGAACCCGGTTCGTTGAAGCTGATCGCCCAGCGGATTTCCTTCATCCGCGAGAGCAATTTCGGCGTGCTGTTCAACGTGCAATCCAAGGCCGATGCCGACAGCAACGCCTACACCGCTTTCAACCTGCCGTTGCACAGCGATTTGCCGACGCGCGAGTTGCAACCGGGGCTGCAATTTCTGCATTGCCTGGTCAATGACGCCGACGGTGGCGAGAGTATTTTTGTCGACGGTTTTGCCATCGCCCAAGCGCTGCGCGAGGAAGATCCCGAATCGTTCAAGGCCCTGTGCGAAATCCCCGTGGAGTTTCGCAACAAGGACCGTCACAGCGACTATCGCTGCCTCGCTCCGATCATCGCTCTGGACGCGCTGGGGCAGGTGTCTGAAATTCGTATGGCGAACTTTTTGCGTGGGCCGTTCGATGCGTCGGTGGAGGAGATGCCCCGGCTGTATCGCGCTTATCGACGGTTTATTGCGATGACTCGCGAGGGGCGGTTCAGGCTGATGCAACGGCTCAACCCCGGCGAACTCTGGTGCTTCGACAACCGCCGCACGCTGCATGCGCGCAATGCGTTTGATCCCGCCAGTGGTGCCCGGCATTTCCAGGGCTGCTATGTCGATCGGGATGAGTTGTTGTCGCGGATCCTCGTGCTACAACGCTAGACCGCGTCATCGTTTTTCGCGGGCAAGCCTCGCTCCTACAGAGTTAGCGTGGCTTCTGTAGGAGCGAGGCTTGCCCGCGAAGGCGTCATCTCAGACACCCCATATTTCCCTGACTCACAGGCAAAAAAAACCCCGATCAAGCCGTGACAGGATCGGGGCAGAGGTGGGTACTGTTGAGGAGCCGTTGCGCGAGGGTGACCAAACCTTCGTGAAGCCAGCTGAATCCAGTGTGCCCACTCCTATCCTTCACGAGTTAGCCGAAAACGACCTGTTCATAGGTATTGCGGCCATTGCGACAAATCGTCCTTGCCGATGCCAACGGCCCCTACGAGAATCGAACCACGACACCGTTCCCTGAAGAAGGATTGCGTCATGATGCACGCCGATTTGATTGACCAGGAAGACCTGTTGGGCCAGCTGAAATCGTTGGGCTTTCAAGTACCGAACGGCTCCACCGCCGAGCAGGCTTGCGAGTGCGCGGTAAGAGGATTGAACAACGAACGTGCGACGGTGCTGCGCACCATGGTCAAGCAGATGTACACCAGCAGCGCGACCATCCTGCCGGCAGTGCGTCAGGCCATCGACAAGCAGCTGCTGCCGGCATTGGCTGAATACCAACAAAGCCACCGCGCCTGACACGTCGGCGGTTTGCTAGAGTGGTGGCTTCCTGACCACCACGAGCGATCGCTGATGTTCCGAATCCAACACTGCCAGTCCGGCGAACAAGCGGGCTGGCTGCCTTTGCGCCAGGCACTCTGGCCTGATGCTTCGGAACAGGAGCATCGAGACGAAATCGCCGAACAGCTGCGTCAGCCGCAACGCTATATCAACTTCGTCGCCTACGACGCGGGTGAGCAACCCGTCGGCCTGGCCGAAGCTTCATTGCGCCACGATTACGTCAATGGCACCGACAGCTCGCCGGTGGTGTTCCTGGAAGGTATCTACGTGGTGCCGCAGCAGCGCCGCCATGGAGTGGCCGCACGCCTGATCGAACACGTGGCGCAATGGGGACGGGAACGTGGATGCGTGGAAATGGCCTCGGACACTGACGTCGACAACCTGCCGAGCCAGGAGACGCACAAGGCGCTCGGTTTCGAGGAAACCGAGCGCGTCGTGTTTTTCAGGCGTCAGCTCTGATCAGAGCCTTACGCTGGCGAAGGTCGACTCGTTGCGCGCCTGACTCAATGCCGACAACGGCCCGGACAACGGCGACAGCACCAATGCTTGCGGCAGCGGCATCATCGCCACCTGTTGCGTGGTGTTGGAGCCTACGCGTTCGTCACGCGGCGGAATGCCGAAGTATTCGCGGTAGCACTTGGAGAAGTGCGGCGTGGATACGAAACCGCACACCGACGCTACTTCGATGATCGACATCGGCGTTTGCTTGAGCAACTGCCGAGCACGGATCAGGCGCAGTTTCAGGTAGTAACGCGACGGCGAGCAGTGCAGGTATTTCTGGAACAACCGCTCGAGTTGCCGACGTGACACGGCGACGTACACCGCCAGTTCGTCGAGATCGATCGGCTCTTCGAGGTTGGCTTCCATCAGCGCGACGATTTCCTGCAACTTCGGCTGGTTGGTGCCGAGCATGTGCTTGAGCGGCACGCGCTGGTGATCCTGTTCGTTGCGGATACGCTCGTAGACGAACATCTCCGAAATCGCGGCGGACAGTTCACGCCCGTGATCGCGGCTGATCAGGTGCAGCATCATGTCCAGCGGCGCGGTGCCGCCGGAGCTGGTGAAACGGTTACGGTCGAGGGTGAACAGGCGGGTACTCATCGCCACACGCGGGAAAGCTTCCTGCATCGAGGCCAGACATTCCCAGTGCACGCTGCAATCGAAACCGTCCAGCAGGCCGGCGCACGCCAGGGCCCAGCTGCCGGTGCAGACCGCACCCAGACGCTTGGATTGACGCGCCTGGCTTTGCAGCCATGAGACGTGTTCGCGAGTTACCGTGCGCTGAATACCGATACCGCCGCAGACAATGATGGTGTCCATGGAAGGTGCTTTGTGCATGGAGGCGTCGGGGGTGATCTGCAGACCGTCACTGGCCCAGACCTGACCGCCATCGACGGTGAGCGTGGTCCAGCGATACAGCTCGCGACCGGACAATTGGTTGGCCATGCGCAGGGGTTCTACGGCGGAGGCCAGAGAAATAAGCGTGAAATTGTCCAGCAGCAGAAAGCCGATGGATTGAGGCGCACGGTTCTGGGGTTGAGCCCCGGAGTTGAACGTCGTCATCGCGGTATCTCCTCACACAAAGCAGGTGATGGCCTCAGGCGGAGGCTCTTGTTATTGCCATCGTTCTCGCGTGGGAGACGGGCTTTGTAATGACAGAGCAATTGCCATGCCTAAAATTGAATACGTG
This sequence comes from Pseudomonas sp. IT-P44, assembly GCF_949768225.1. Lineage (NCBI taxonomy): Bacteria > Pseudomonadati > Pseudomonadota > Gammaproteobacteria > Pseudomonadales > Pseudomonadaceae > Pseudomonas > Pseudomonas sp. IT-P44. Next base: position 151,319 of record NZ_CATKQM010000101.1, read on the forward strand.
TTCAATAACTCCTGAAAACGACGTCGCAGCCTGTCTATATAAGCCGCGTCACGAGTAGGGGTTATAAGTGGCATTCACAGGGTCAAGCGCTCTGCCGCGTTGCGTGTGAGCAAATCGGTAGCACTTGTGGGAACAGGCCTGCGACGACTTCGGAAAGAGTGTCACCGCAGGCACAGGGGACGGACGGTCAGGGCCGGTTTGGATCCCTGACGTGTTGCAATGCGCTTATCTGTAAGCGACGCGCCAAAACGTGGCGCGTTTTCAATCCGGTGTTCACTTAGCGCGCAGTTTTGACTGGTCTGACGTCTTCGCGGGCAAGCCTCGCTCCTACAAGAGCACCGCACGATCCCTGTAGGAGCGAAGCTTGCTCGCGAATGGGATCGCCTCGGTCTCAGCACTCAACCGCGCTAACCGCCAACCCGCCCCGCGATGTCTCTTTATATTTGTCATGCATATCCGCCCCGGTATCCCGCATGGTGCGGATAACACGGTCCAGCGAAATAAAGTGCTGGCCGTCGCCACGCAACGCCATCTGCGCCGCGTTGATCGCTTTCACCGCAGCAATCGCGTTGCGCTCGATGCACGGCACCTGCACCAACCCGCCGACCGGGTCGCAGGTCAGGCCGAGGTTGTGTTCCAGGCCGATTTCCGCCGCGTTGCACAGCTGCTCCGGCGTGGCGCCGAGAATCTCCGCCAACCCGGCCGCCGCCATCGCGCAAGCCGATCCGACTTCGCCCTGGCAACCGACTTCCGCGCCGGAGATGGAGGCGTTCTTCTTGCACAGAATCCCCACCGCTGCGGCACCGAGGAAATAGTCGACCACGTTGGCGTCCGTCACCACCTCGCTGAACTTCATGAAGTAGTGCAACACCGCCGGAATGATCCCCGCCGCGCCATTGGTCGGCGCCGTGACCATGCGCCCACCGGCCGCGTTTTCTTCGTTGACCGCGAGGGCGAACAGGTTGACCCATTCCATCGCGCTCAGGGTCGAGCCGATGACGTTGGGTTTGTTCAGTTCTTGCAGGCTGCGGTGCAATTTGGCCGCGCGACGGCGCACGTTCAGGCCACCCGGCAGGATGCCTTCGTGCTTGAGGCCTTGCTCGACGCAATCCTGCATGGCCCGCCAGAGTTTCATCAGGCCGGCGCGGATTTCGTCTTCGCTGCGCCAGACCTTCTCGTTGGCCATCATCAATTCGGCCACGCGCAGGTTGTGCTTCTGGCAGAGGCTGAGCAGCTCGGCGGCGCTGGAGAAATCGTACGGCAACACCGTGCGATCCAGATCCACCACACCGCTGGTGGCTTGCGCTTCATCGACGACAAAGCCGCCGCCGACGGAATAGTAGGTGTCGCGATGCAGCTCACCGTCATCGCCTTCGGCGACCAGGGTCATGGCGTTCGGATGGAACGGCAGGTTTTCGTCGATCAGGCGCATGTCCCGCGCCCAGATGAACGGCACCGGCAAGCGGCCGTCCAGCAGCAGGGTGTGGGTTTCGCGCAGGGTTTCAATGCGGATGCCGATTTGCGACGGGTCGATCGCGTCCGGCCATTCGCCCATCAGGCCCATGATCACCGCGTTGTCGCTGCCGTGCCCAATGCCGGTGGCCGACAACGAACCATAAAGCTGGACCTCGACACGCCGCACTTGCTCCAAAAGCCCCTGTTCACGCAAACCTTGCACGAACAGCGCCGCGGCGCGCATCGGCCCCACGGTGTGCGAACTGGAAGGGCCGATGCCGATTTTGAACAGGTCGAAAACGCTGATAGCCATTACTGCCGAACTCCTGGATATGCCAACTCCAGGCGCAAAAGCGCCCGGTGACGGAGCTGCTACGCTCAAGCTGCAATCCGCCGGTATGGCTGCATCATCAGGCTTTTACCGTGTCGCTCGACGTCCAGTACCGACGCACTCTTGTCCACCAGCGCCGTGTGCGTTTTACGCTGCTTTTTCGCCGTTTTTTTGCGGCTCAGGTGGGCAAACGGGGCTGAAAAAATCTGTAAACGACGTCACCGACACTGGATGCGACCATCCCTGTACTGGATACGACGCACCCTGTAGGCGTCAGATTTTCACTGGTACATGATCGTATCGACTCGATTGCAAGGCGCCGTGGTAGAGCTGTCTCCAAAACGCCATCCAACCGCAACCTATAAGTGCGGTGGTCCACAGTCGGAACACTGCCAAAAAAAACACCAAGGAGTCCATCCATGAAAGGTTCCCCGTCGTTGTTGTTGGCCGCCATGCTGAGTCTGCCGTTACTGGCTCAAGCCGCAGAACCCGCTCAGTGCAGTACCGTAAACTTCTCCGATGTCGGCTGGACTGACATTACTGTCACCACCGCCACCACCAGCGTCGTGCTCGATGCCCTGGGCTACAAAACCAAAACCACAATGATTTCCGTGCCGGTGACCTACAAGTCGCTGGCCGACGGCAAGAACATGGACGTATTCCTGGGTAACTGGATGCCGACCATGGAAAACGACATCAAGGCCTACCGCGACGCCGGCACCGTGGACACCCTGCGTGCCAACCTCGAAAACGCAAAATACACACTCGCCGTCCCGGAAGAGTTGTATAACAAAGGTCTGAAAGATTTCGCCGACATCGCCAAGTTCAAGAAAGAACTCGACGGCAAGATCTATGGCATCGAACCGGGTAACGACGGCAACCGTCTGATCCAGAGCATGATCGACAAAGACGCCTTCGGCTTGAAAGCCGCCGGTTTCAAGGTGGTCGAATCCAGCGAAGCCGGCATGCTCTCGCAAGTCGATCGCGCCCAGCGCCGCAACACCGCCGTGGTGTTCCTGGGCTGGGAACCGCACCCGATGAACACACGATTCAAGATGAAGTACCTGACTGGCGGCGACGAGTTCTTCGGCCCCAACTTCGGTCAGGCGACCATCTTCACTAATACCCGCAAGGGTTATGCCCAGGAATGCAGCAACGTTGGACAGTTGCTGAAAAACCTGGTGTTCACCCTCGACATGGAAAGCACGCTGATGGGCAACGTCCTGGACGACAAAATGAAGCCTGACGCGGCCGCCAAGGCCTGGCTGAAGAAGAATCCACAGGTGCTCGATACCTGGCTCGCTGGCGTGACCACCATTGACGGTAAACCAGGCCTGGAGGCCGTTAAAGCCAAGCTCGCGCAGTAATCGCTTACGCCGGGCGGGCTCGCCCGCCCGGGCTGTTTATTTCCTTGCATGCGGACGTTCACTACCATGCTGATTGATCAGAAAATACCTCTAGGCCAGTACATCGCGGGCTTCGTTGAATGGTTGACGCAACACGGCGCCAACACCTTCGACGCAATCGCCGTGTCACTGGAAACGATGATCCACGGCGTGACTTTTGCGCTGACCTGGTTCAACCCGCTGGCATTGATCGGCCTCATCGCGCTACTGGCACACTTTATTCAACGAAAATGGGGGCTGACTGCTTTCGTCATCGCCTCCTTCCTGCTGATCCTCAATCTGGGGTACTGGCAGGAAACCATGGAAACCCTCGCCCAGGTGTTGTTCGCCACCCTGGTCTGCGTGGTCATCGGCGTGCCGCTGGGCATCGTCGCCGCGCACAAACCGATGTTCTACACCCTGATGCGTCCGGTGCTCGATCTGATGCAGACCGTACCGACCTTCGTTTACCTCATTCCTACCCTGACCCTCTTCGGTCTGGGTGTGGTCCCGGGTCTGATCTCCACGGTGGTGTTCGCGATTGCCGCGCCTATCCGCCTGACCTACCTGGGTATTCGCGATGTCCCGGAAGAATTGATGGACGCAGGCAAAGCCTTTGGCTGCTCGCGACGTCAGCTGCTCTCACGGATTGAATTGCCCCACGCCATGCCAAGCATCGCGGCCGGTATCACCCAGTGCATCATGCTGTCGTTGTCGATGGTGGTGATTGCGGCACTGGTGGGCGCCGACGGCCTGGGCAAACCCGTGGTCAACGCACTGAACACTGCTGATATCGCCCTGGGCTTCGAAGCAGGCCTGGCGATCGTATTGCTGGCGATCATGCTCGACCGTATCTGCAAACAACCCGACGCTAAAGTAGGGGGTGACGCATGAGCATTATTCGCTTCGAAGACGTCGACGTGATCTTCACCAAAGATCCGCGCGAAGCCTTGAAACTTCTCGACCAGGGCATGACCCGTAACGAGATCCTGAAAAAGACCGGGCAGATCGTCGGCGTCGAAAAGGCCAGCCTGGATATCGAGAAAGGCGAAATCTGCGTGCTGATGGGCCTGTCCGGCTCCGGCAAATCCAGCCTGCTGCGTTGCATCAACGGCCTCAACACCGTGAGCCGTGGCAAGCTGTTCGTCGAGCATGAAGGCAAGCAGATCGACATCGCTTCCTGCACCCCGGCGGAACTGAAAATGATGCGCACCAAGCGCATTGCGATGGTGTTCCAGAAGTTCGCCCTGATGCCATGGCTGACGGTGCGCGAGAACATCAGTTTCGGTCTGGAAATGCAGGGTCGGCCGGAGAAGGAACGCAAACGACTGGTCGATGAAAAACTTGAGCTGGTGGGCCTGACCCAATGGCGCAACAAGAAACCCAACGAGCTTTCCGGCGGTATGCAACAACGTGTGGGCCTGGCCCGCGCGCTGGCGATGGACGCCGACATTCTGCTGATGGACGAACCGTTTTCGGCCCTCGACCCATTGATCCGCCAAGGCCTGCAGGACGAACTGCTGGAGCTGCAAAGCAAGCTGAACAAAACCATCGTCTTCGTGAGCCACGACCTCGATGAAGCACTGAAACTGGGCAGCCGTATCGCGATCATGAAAGACGGTCGGATCGTCCAGTACAGCAAGCCGGAAGAAATCGTTCTCAACCCAGCGGACGACTATGTGCGGACCTTTGTCGCCCACACCAATCCGCTGAACGTTTTGTGCGGTCGCAGCCTGATGCGCACCCTGGACAACTGCAAGCGCATCAACGGTTCGGTCTGCCTGGATCCGGGCGGCGATTCGTGGCTGGACCTGGCGGAAGGCAACACCATCAAAGGCGCACGCCAGAACGGTGCGAGCCTGGACCTGCAGAACTGGATCCCGGGGCAAGCCGTCGAAGGCCTGGGCCGTCGCCCAACGCTGGTGGACTCCAACATCGGCATGCGCGATGCGCTGCAGATTCGTTATCACACCGGCAACAAACTGGTGCTGCACGACAACAACAAAGTGGTCGGGATTCTCGGCGACAGCGAGCTGTATCACGCACTGCTCGGCAAGAACCTGGGGTAAGGCAACACACACAAAAACGCCGCGACAGGATCGCGGCGTTTTTGTTTGTGGGATATCGAGGGAGATGTGTATTGCCCCATCGGGCCCCTTCGCGGGCAAGCCTCGCTCCTACAAGGCCAGCGTAAACCTGTAGGAGCGAGGCTTGCCCGCGAAGAACACGACGCGGTGCTTCAGACTGAAACACCGCGTCACTTACAACTTATTAGCTATAAACCCGGCCAAGGAGCTGCCGATGGCTTTCAAACTGATCGAGCACGTCACGAGTGATCTGATCCTGAGTGAAGCCCATCAGGTCGTAGTCCTGACTGCCGTTGTGCAGGTACACCTCGGCGCGGTAGTAACGGGCGCGAGGTTCATCGGCACTTTCAGCCGACACCGTGTCGCTCGCCGCTGCCAGATAGCCGTCCAGGCTCACTTCGTAGACAAAAGGGTTGCCCTCTTCCATCTCGATGCGCACGCCCATGCAACGCTTGGACTTGCCCAGCAACGTTTGCACGTCCAGGCCTTTACCACGCAATTGCACCACGGCCTCTTCCAGCGCCGGGCTGACTTGCTTGTCCATGAAACGCTGAACAATCGACTGATTCGGTTGCAGGTCCAACTGAGTCAGACGCTCGCTGAAACCACGACGACCGCGCGCCGCCAGTTCCGCTTGCTCCTGTTCGATCTGCACGTCCTGGCGCATGGCCTTGTGCAAGCCGAACATGAAGAACACCAGCACCACCGAGAACGGCAGACCGGCCAGCACCACCATGGTTTGCATGGCTTCGAAGTTACCGGCGAACAGCAGGCCGATGGTCACCAGGGTGATCACAACGGACCAGAAGATCCGCAGCCAGTGCGGCGCATCTTCGTCGACGTTGCCGCCCTTGCACGAAAGGTTGGCCATCATCACCGCGCCGGAATCCGCCGGGGTCAGGAACAGCACGAAACCGACGAAAATCGACACGCCGATCACCACTTTCGACGCCGGGTAATGCTCAAGCAACTGGTAGATCGCCATGGACGGCTGTTGCAGCGCCGTCTTCCCGAGCTCCACCGCCCCGTGGTTCATCACCAGGTCCAGGGCCGAGTTACCGAAGATCGACAGCCACGCCAGGGTGAAACCCAGCGGGATCAGCAGCACGCCGGCCACCAGTTCACGCACGGTACGACCACGGGAAATACGCGCGATGAACATGCCTACGAATGGGGCCCAGGAAATCCACCAGGCCCAGTAGAACAGAGTCCACAGGCCCAACCAGCGGTCGGACTTCTCACTGTCGCCTTCGTACACATAGAGGTCGAAGGTCTTCAGCACCACGCCGTTCAGGTAGTCACCGACGTTTTGCACGAAGCCGTTGAGCAGGTGCAAGGTCGGGCCAAACAGCAGCACGAAAATCAGCAGGCCGCTGAACAGCACGATGTTCAGGTTGGACAGACGACGGATGCCGTTTTCCACGCCGGACACGGCAGCGATGGTCGCCACGGTGCTCATCACGATGATCACGATCAGCAGGTTGGTGTTGCTGTGTTCCATGCCGAACAGGTTTTCAAGGCCCGACGACACTTGCAACGAACCGATCCCCAGGTTTGTCACCAGACCCAACAGGGTCACGAACATGCCGAAGCCGTCCACCGCGTTACCGGCCGCGCCTTTGACCCAACGCTCACCGACCAGCGGATACAGCGCCGAACGCAACGCCAGCGGCTGGTTATGACGGTAGGCAAAGTACGCCACGGCCAGACCGACCAATGCGTAGATCGCCCAGCCGTGCAGGCCCCAGTGCAGGAAGGTCAGCTGTACCGCCTGACGTGCGGCCAGGTTGCTGGCCGAAACGCCTTCCGGCGGGTTGAAGTAGTGGTCCAGCGGCTCGGACGCACCGAAGTACAACAGCGAGATGCCGATACCCGAGGAGAACAGCATCCCCGCCCAGGCGCCGTAGCTGAAGTCCGGGGTGTCGTCCTTGCTGCCCAGTTTGAGCTTGCCGTAGGACGAAAACGCCAGGCCGACCACAAATACCAGGTAAGCGGCGATCACCACCATGTAGTACCAGCCAAAGCTGCGGGACAGCCAGGCCTGGGCGATACCGAGCAATCTGCCAGCCTCTTGCGGGGCGATGATCAGAATGGCGGTCAACAGCAGAATCAGCGCGGTAGAGGTGTAGAACACCCAACCGTTGACCGTCACCTTCTCGGGCGGGGTCTTTATTAGAGAGGCAGAACTCATGGCACAGATGCTCCAGGCAGTGCGAGAGAAGAACACAAGGCAGCGCGTTACCCGACCAATCGGTTAGTTGGCAGCCGACCGGCGGGTGATATAAAGACAACCCGAAAAAAGCCCGAAACCCTTAAGCACCAGTGCGTAGGGGTTTCGAGCCGTTTTGGATGTCGGGTTATCGCCATTTACACGTAGGAAAAACCTGTAAGCAGCGACGATTTGTCGCAGATCTTATTCTTTGTTGATTGAACGTTCAATCAAAACAAAATAGACTGGCCCTCAATCCGATAGACGTTTTGCGTCTGCCGGAAGGCCTAAGGAGATGTGCAAGATGCCCAAGGTCGGTATGCAACCCATCCGCCGCCAGCAATTGATCGAAGCCACCTTGCTGGCCGTCGATCAGGTCGGAATGGGGGACGCCAGCATTGCGCTGATCGCCCGTTTGGCCGGTGTCTCGAACGGCATCATCAGTCACTATTTTCAGGACAAGAACGGCCTGATCGCTGCCACGGCGCAGTACCTGATGAGTGTCCTCAGCGAGAACGTCACCGCGCGCCGTCAGGCGCTGACAGATGCCAGCCCGCGGGCGCATCTGCAGGTGATCATCGAAGGCAACTTCGACGCCAGCCAGGTCAATGGCCCGGCAATGAAAACCTGGCTGGCCTTCTGGGCCACCAGCATGCACCACCCGTCTTTGCACAGGTTGCAGCGGATCAACGATCACCGTCTGTATTCCAACCTGTGCTGCCAGTTCCGCCGCGTATTGCCGCTCGATGACGCGCGCAGTGCAGCCCGGGGCCTGGCGGCGTTGATTGACGGTTTGTGGTTGCGCGGCGCGCTGTCGGGAGATGCTTTCGACACGGAACAGGCGCACCGGATCGCTTACGAATACATGGATTTCCAACTGGCCAAGCAGGTGAGTTAGAGCACACATAAAACGCTCAACCCCTGAACCGCCACTGACCAGCGTGCCAGCGCTACACGGCACGCCCAGTGGTCAACGCCAACCACTTATGCACTTGCGAGGACACTATGGCCCGTTTCGAACTGCAAAAACTCTACATCGATGGCGGTTACTCCGACGCCAGCAGCGACGCCACTTTCGAAGCCATCAACCCGGCTAACGGTGAAGTCCTCGCAAAAGTACAGCGTGCGACCAAGGAAGACGTTGAGCGCGCTGTAGTCAGCGCCGAAAAGGGCCAGAAAATCTGGGCTGCAATGACTGCCATGGAGCGTTCGCGCATCCTGCGTCGCGCCGTTGACATCCTGCGCGAGCGCAACGATGAACTGGCCGCCCTGGAAACCCTGGACACCGGCAAGTCGTTCTCCGAAACCAAGTATGTCGACATCGTTACCGGCGCCGACGTGCTGGAATACTACGCTGGCCTGGTCCCAGCCATCGAAGGCGAGCAGATCCCGCTGCGCACCACTTCGTTCGTTTACACCCGTCGCGAGCCGCTGGGCGTCGTGGCCGGTATCGGCGCGTGGAACTACCCGATCCAGATCGCCCTGTGGAAATCCGCTCCTGCCCTGGCGGCCGGTAACGCGATGATCTTCAAGCCAAGCGAAGTCACTTCCCTGACCACGCTGAAACTGGCCGAGATCTACACCGAGGCAGGCCTGCCAGCCGGCGTGTTCAACGTATTGACCGGCAGCGGCCGTGAAGTCGGCACCTGGTTGACCGAGCACCCGCGCATCGAAAAAATCTCCTTCACCGGCGGCACCGACACCGGCAAGAAGGTCATGGCCAGCGCTTCCGCTTCGTCGTTGAAAGACGTGACCATGGAACTGGGCGGCAAATCCCCGCTGATCATTTTCGACGACGCCGACCTCGATCGCGCCGCCGATACCGCGATGATGGCCAACTTCTACAGCTCCGGCCAGGTCTGCACCAACGGCACTCGCGTGTTCGTACCGAGCCACCTGAAAGCCGCTTTCGAAGCCAAGATCGCTGAGCGCGTTGCGCGCATCCGCGTCGGCAATCCGGAAGACGAAAACACCAACTTCGGCCCGCTGGTCAGCTTCGCCCACATGGAAAGCGTGCTGGGCTACATCGCCAAAGGCAAAGAAGAAGGCGCTCGCGTGCTGTGCGGCGGCGGCCGTCTGACCGACGGCGAATTCGCCAAAGGCGCGTTCGTCGCACCGACCGTGTTCACCGATTGCACCGACGAGATGACCATCGTTCGCGAAGAAATCTTCGGCCCGGTGATGGCGATCCTGACTTACGAAACCGAAGAAGAAGTGATCCGTCGTGCCAACGACACCGACTTCGGCCTGGCCGCAGGCGTCGTCACCAAGGACCTGAACCGCGCTCACCGCGTGATTCATCAGCTGGAAGCCGGTATCTGCTGGATCAACGCCTGGGGCGAGTCCGACGCGAAGATGCCGGTTGGCGGCTACAAGCAATCCGGTGTGGGTCGTGAAAACGGCATCAGCTCGCTGAACAACTTCACACGCATCAAATCGGTACAGGTTGAGCTGGGCGATTACGCCTCGGTGTTCTAAGCCCCCGAGTCATGTGTTGCCCGCGAAGACGCCTTCGCGGGCAAGCCTCGCTCCTACAGGATCGAGGTTTGCCGCAGATTTTGCGCTCGACGCAAAACCTGTAGGAGCGAGGCTTGCCCGCGAATCGAGTGCGCAGCACTCGCCCAGGCCTGACCTGACCAACTTCAAAGAGGGTGCATTCAATGTCCCAAGAATTCGATTACATCATCATCGGTGCCGGCTCGGCCGGTAACACCCTGGCGACCCGTCTGACTGAAGACGAAGGCGTCACCGTCCTGCTGCTCGAAGCAGGCGGCCCGGATTACCGGATGGATTTCCGCACGCAAATGCCAGCGGCCTTGGCGTTCCCGCTGCAAGGTCGTCGCTACAACTGGGCGTACGAAACCGATCCAGAGCCACACATGGACGGTCGCCGGATGGAATGCGGTCGCGGCAAGGGCCTGGGTGGTTCTTCGCTGATCAACGGCATGTGCTACATCCGCGGCAACGCGATGGACTACGACAACTGGGCCAAACTGCCAGGTCTGGAAGACTGGGACTACCTGAACTGCCTGCCGTACTTCCGCAAGGCCGAAACCCGCGACATCGGCCCGAACGACTACCACGGTGGCGAAGGCCCGGTCAGCGTGACCACGCCGAAAGCCGGCAACAACCCGCTGTTCCACGCCATGGTTGAAGCCGGCGTGCAAGCCGGTTACCCGCGCACCGAAGACCTGAACGGTTACCAGCAAGAAGGCTTCGGCCCGATGGACCGCACCGTGACGCCGAAGGGCCGTCGCGCCAGCACCGCTCGCGGTTACCTGGACGTCGCCAAGAAGCGCTCGACCCTGACTATCGTCACTCACGCCCTGACCGACAAGATCCTGTTCGAAGGCAAGCGTGCCGTCGGCGTGCGTTACCTGATCGGCGCCGCTGAAGAGCGCGTTGAAGTCCGCGCCCGCAAAGAAGTGCTGCTGTGCTCCGGCGCCATCGCTTCGCCGCAGATTCTGCAACGTTCCGGCGTCGGCCCGGCCGAACTGCTGAACAAGCTCGACATCCCGGTGGTCCACGACCTGCCAGGCGTCGGCGAAAACCTGCAGGATCACCTCGAGCTGTACCTGCAATACGCCTGCACCCAGCCGGTTTCGCTGTACCCGTCGCTGCTCTTGCACAACCAGCCGGCCATCGGCGCCGAGTGGCTGTTCAACGGCACCGGCATCGGCGCCAGCAACCAGTTCGAAGCCGGCGGTTTCATCCGCACCCGTCCGGAATTCGAATGGCCGAACATCCAGTACCACTTCCTGCCGGTCGCGATTAACTACAACGGCAGCAACGGTGTGAAAGAGCATGGTTTCCAGGCGCACATGGGTTCCATGCGTTCGCCGAGCCGTGGTCGCATCCAGGCCAAGTCCAAGGATCCGCGCGAGTACCCGAGCATCCTGTTCAACTACATGGCCACCGAGCAGGACTGGCAGGAATTCCGCGACGGCATCCGCCTGACCCGTGAAATCATGCAACAGCCTGCACTGGACGCTTTCCGTGGCCGCGAAATCAGCCCGGGCATTGAAGTGCAAACCGATGAGCAGCTCGACAAGTTCATCCGCGAACACGCCGAAACCGCGTTCCACCCGTCCTGCTCGTGCAAGATGGGCACCGACGAGATGGCTGTGGTCGATGGCGAAGGCCGTGTGCACGGCATGCAAGGTCTGCGCGTGGTCGATGCCTCGATCATGCCGATCATCACCACCGGCAACCTGAACGCACCGACGATCATGATCGCCGAGAAAATCGCCGACAAGATCCGTGGTCGCAAGCCATTGCCGCGCAGCACTGCCAGCTACTACGTGGCCGGTGATGCACCGGTGAAAGGCAAGCCTGTGCGTGATGTGAGCGCGACAGCACGCTGATAGCCGCTCTGCAAAACCGCAAACCGCCACCTCTTCGGAGGCTGGCGGTTTTTTATTGCCTTGAATAATCCACCCACCCTGTCCAGCCCGCAACAAAACTCGCAACACTTATAGGGGACTTCAAACTTAATAGTTGCATTAAGATCAGCGCCAAACAAAAACCTGATTATCAAGGATGATAATGAATACCCACTATGCAAACCCAACTGTATCAGCCAGCTTATTCCGACAAACAATAGCAAAAGAAACAACAATCACTCTGAACTTCAACTATCTCAGCGGCATGATCGAAGCGTGGTGGATGAAAAATCACGACCTGAGTATTCATGAGCTGAAAATCCAGCTGATCAATATCTTTGCAACTTACCTCCACCCGGAAGATGCCTACTATTTCGATAAATTAGGGCAAGCGCACGACGGCGTGGCCGCCGTGTGCATCAAGAACATCTTCCACCTCGATTCACCCAGGCTGGCCCTGACGGTGCATGAAGCGCTCGCCGATTTGTTCCATCTGGTTGACATCAAATACGACTATGAAGAACACAAAGCCTTATATCTTAAACCGGCAGCAGAAAAATATCGGGAATGGGGAAATGGCTATGGAGATATCACACCGCATTCCGACGACTTGTATGAAAACCTCAGCGTGGACTTCCTGGCATTAACAGTTTGCCGAGACACTACTCATACGCCGACGGCTTATTATTTTCCCGCGGACTTGCTCTGCGACCTTGATAACGAAGACATTGAAACACTGCTTGGCATGCAAGCCAGGTTTATTTCCGGCAAAAACGTCAAGGGTTCGAAAGAGCGAATTCGCAATGTCGTCGAATACGACGACCACTACGGCTACCGGTTCTCTCTGGACTTCCGGATCGACCCGCACAACGGTGAGCGGATGCGAGCGGTCAACGGCGGCCAACATGTCCTCGACAAGATCAGAGCCCAGTTGCCCACCGCCAGGCACAGTGTCTCGACAGCCGAGACCGGAACCTTCCTGATCGTGGCCAACCACAAGATTCTGCACGCACGCCCCATGCTGAACATGAGTGAAGATGCAGTGCGCACCCAGGCCGCCACCTCAACACTGGCCACCACACCTCGCCTGCTGTTTCGCAGCAAAGGCCCCAGGAAGCAGTATTACGCGCTGAATGCATCCGACTGTCCGCGGGAAACCTGCTGATGGTTGCTGGAAAACCGCCTTGTCATTCGTCAGCCAAGGTCTTCCAGGAAGGCGCACGGGATGCGATCAGCTTCGGTGTCGCCTTCCTGTTTCTGTATTTGTCGATCGGGATGGTAGGCGCCGCACAGTCGTTAACCCTGGGGCAGACCCTGGCAACAACCTTGTTGATATTTTCTACGCCGCTCCAGTTTTTGCTTCTACAAAACTACAACGATGGCTGGCTGTTGATTCCGGTCATTCTGGCGCTCAACGTGCGATTTCTGCTGCTCTCGGCCGCGCTGGCGCCGTACCTGAAGCACGTCTCGACAAGCAACATACTGCCCTCGCTGATCCTGATAACGCCGTCGATATTCACGGCCTGCATGACCCGCTTCAAACAACGAACCGATCACCCCTTCACTTACATGCTCGGCGTGGGCTTGCCGATATTTGCCGTGTCGATTGTGTGTACCTGCATCGGCTTCATCGCCGGTGCCGGGTTGGCGTCGCCGGTGACCACGGCCGTGATGATGATGCTGTTGCCGCTTCAGTTCACGGCACTGGCCGGCAAACACTGGCCGCATTACGCCGAAGTGTCCAGCTACTGGCTGGGCTTCATCGGCGCGCCGGTGCTGGTGCTGTTCTTCAAGGATTACAGCTTGCTCATCACACCGTTTTTGATCGGTGGCGTGACCGTGTTGATTGAAAACGCCTGGACCAAACAAGGAGCGCGCAGCCAATGACAGTTTGGTTTTTGATCGGCTTTGCCGCCGCCAGCGCACTGGCGTTTCGCGCCCTGCCCTTTGCCTTTAAAAACACTACGGCGCTGACGCGCACCCACGGCTCGTTTTATCGGTTTATCAACTACAGCGCACAAGCCATGCTGGGGGTAATCATTTATGACACGGCCTTCAACAAACAGGATGCGCCGAGCCTGATGCAACAGTTTGAAAGCCTGGATGCACTGAAGCTGATACTGCTGCTGGGGACCTTCGTTGTGGTCGCCAAAACCAGAAAAATACTTCCCGCTTTCCTGGCCAGCCTGATGATTTATCTGACGGCGGTCGTCTACCTCTATGGCGGGCAGTAAGCCCCGCCCCCTCTCACCACCGTAACCCATGCCATCGCGAGCAGATCACGACACGGTCTGCCCGCGAGCCTCGGCCTTCACGCTGATTAAATACTTCCTACGCAGCTCTACGCTTGATCCTACCCCCACGCAGGCCTAATCTAGCGCCACGCAAACGTTTCACCCCCCCTTCGCAACACCGCTGCATCGCCACTCCAGACCAAGGAGGTTCCCGAATGTTCGATTTCCACCCCCAGCTCAAGCAGCGCTTTGCTGCCTTGCGCACGGGCGCTGAATTCTTTTCTCTGCGATACGTGCGCGAGTCCGGCCAGTACCTGTCGGTACGCAAGAACGTTGCCGAACCTCCGAGCCTGAGCCGTGACGAAGGCGCGATGCTGACCGTTCGTGTCAACGGCGTTGAAGCCTACGCCGCGACCAACGACCTGTCGCCGCAAGGCCTGCAATCGGCGCTGGACCGAGCCGAGCAACAAGCTCGCCTGCTCAAGCCTCACGCGTTGCTCGACCTGCGTGAGCAAGCCGTTTCCAGCGACCGCGCCGACTATTTTTCGCCGAACCTCGAGCAGCCCTTCCCGTCCCTGAGCGATTGCTACCAACTGCTCGGCGCCGAATCCGCGGCAGTGCCCAAGGACGAGCGACTGGTGAACTGGCAGGTCAGCATCGGCATCACCCATGTCGAGCAGATCTACCTCAACAGCGCCGGCGCCGAACTGCGCCAGGCCCAGCGTTTCGTCTATCCGGGCCTCGATGTCACGGCCTACGACGGCAACGACAGCCAGACCCGCAGCCTCGGCCGCGAGAACTTCGGCCAGCAGGGCAGCGCTGATGTCATCAGCCGTTGCGGCCTGATCGGCGCCGGTCCAAAAGTTGCCGATCAAGCATTGCAATTGCTGCTCGCGCCGAACACGCCACAAGGCCCGCGCGACCTGCTGCTGATGCCTGATCAGATGATGCTGCAGATCCACGAATCCATCGGTCACCCGCTGGAACTCGATCGCATCCTCGGTGACGAGCGCAATTACGCCGGCACCAGTTTCGTCAAGGCCGAAGACTTCGGCCATTTGCAGTACGGTTCGAAACTGCTGAACGTCACCTTCGACCCGGACATTCCCGAGCAGCTTGCCAGCTACGGTCATGACGACGACGGCACTGCCGCGAGCAAGCAATTCCTGATCAAGCAGGGCTTGCTCCTGCGTCCATTGGGCGGTGCACTTTCGCAGTTCCGCGCCAGCATGGACGGTGTTGCCAACAGCCGCGCCTGCGGCTGGAACCGTCCACCGATCGACCGCATGGCCAACCTCAATATCGAGCCCGGCGATCAGCCGCTGGAACAACTGATCGGCAACATCGAGCACGGTATTTTGATGAGCACCAACCGTTCCTGGTCCATCGACGATGCGCGCAACAAATTCCAGTTTGGCTGCGAATGGGGCCAGTTGATCGAAAACGGCGAACTCAAAGGCGTGGTGAAAAACCCGAACTACCGGGCGATTTCCGCGCAGTTCTGGAAGAGCCTCAGCGCCGTTGGCGACGCCAGCACCTTCAAGGTTCTGGGCACGCCGAACTGCGGCAAGGGCGAACCGAATCAGGTGATCCGTGTCGGCCATGCATCACCGGCCTGCGTGTTCAGCAACGTGGATGTATTTGGGGGAGACGCCTGATGAGCACTTCAAAAAGTCAGGCTGATTCGTTCAAGGCCTTGGTCAACGGGTTGCGCGAGGCGATTCGCGAACCGGAGCAATTCACCCTCAGCTACGCCGCCGAGTCGTCGGCCTTCGTGCGTTTCAATCATGCCAAGGTGCGGCAGGCCGGACAGGTGCAACAGGCGAGCGTCGGTCTCAAACTGATCAACGACGGTCGCCACGCCGACCTCGACATCACGCTGTCGGGCGATGCTCACGTTGACGCCCAGCGTTTGGCCGAAGGCCTGCAACAGTTGCGCGACACCCTGCCGCTGCTGCCGCAGGATCCGTACTTGCTGCTCAACTACACCGGCTGGCAAAGCAAGAATGTGCAGGAGCATCCGCTGCCGGACACCGAGCAGGTGGTCGCCGAAATCACCCGGGCCGCCGAAGGGCTTGATCTGGTGGGTTTCTACGCCGCCGGCCCGATCAGTCGCGGCTTCGCCAGTTCTTCAGGCGCGTTCGGCTGGCATCAGGCCAACAGCTTCAACTTCGACTTCAGCCTGTTTCATGCAAACGGCCAGGCGGTGAAAGCCAGCTACGCGGGCCATGACTGGAACAGCGAAGGGTTTGCCCGGCGCTTCCAGCAGGCGCGAGAGCAGCTTGAGTTCCTCGGTCGACCATTGCGTACGTTGGCACCGGGTCAGTATCGCGCTTACCTGGCGCCGGCCGCGCTGGAAGAAATCATGGGCATGTTGTCCTGGGGTGGCTTTTCGGCGCAGTCGATTGCCAGCAAGAGCAGCCCGTTGCAGAAACTCTATGCGGGCGATCATTCGTTCAGTCCGCTGGTGTCCCTTGACGAGCAAGTCAGCGGTTCGTTGAGCCCGGCATTTTCTGGCGAAGGTTATCCACGCAGTGATCTGAAGCTGATCGTCGAAGGCAAGGCCGGCGCGCAATTGGTCGGCTCACGCAGCGCCGCCGAATATGGCCTGACGGCCAACGGCGCCAGCGGCGGTGAATCGCCGACCGCGCTGAACATGGCGCCAGGCGCGCTTGCCGATGCCGAGATCCTCAAGCAACTGGGCACGGGCTTGTACATCAGCAACCTCTGGTACCTGAATTACTCGGACCAACCGATGGCACGCATGACCGGCATGACGCGGTTTGCGACGTTCTGGGTCGAGAATGGCGAGATACAGGCACCGGTCAGCACCATGCGTTTTGATGACAGTGCATACAGTTTGCTGGGTTCGCAGCTGGAAGCGTTGACCGAAGAGCGCGAGTTGTTGCTGTCGGCGAGCACTTACAGCCAGCGGGCCACGGCATCGGCGCTGTTGCCGGGCGCGCTGATCAGCAAATTGACCTTGACCCTCTAAAAGCTTCGCGGGCAAGCCTCGCTCCTACAAGAACAGCGAAACCTTGTAGGAGCGAGGCTTGCCCGCGAAGAAGCCGCCACGGTTAATCAGATTCACACTGACAAGAGGTCCCATGCCCAACCGCCCGCCTCTCGACGCTGTCACCGCCCGCTGGTTGCCGTGGGTCGTCGCCATTGCCTTCTTCATGCAGTCCCTCGACGGGACCATCCTCAACACCGCCCTGCCGGCCATGGCCCGCGATCTGGCGGAAGACCCGCTGCGCATGCAGGGCGTGATCATCGCCTACATGCTCACCGTCGCGTTGCTGATCCCCGCCTCGGGCTGGATCGCCGACCGCTTCGGCACCAAGAAAATCTTCTTCGGCGCGATCCTGCTGTTCAGTTTCGGTTCGTTGCTCTGCGCCTTGTCGAGCAGCCTGAGCATGCTGATTGGCGCCCGAGTGATTCAGGGCCTGGGCGGTGCGCTGATGCTGCCGGTCGGGCGGCTGGTGGTGCTGCGGGCCTATCCGCGCTCGGAACTGGTGCGGATCATGGGTTTCATCACCATTCCCGGCCTGCTCGGCCCGTTGATCGGCCCGACCATGGGCGGCTGGATGGTGGAATACCTGACGTGGCACTGGATCTTCCTGATCAACCTGCCGGTCGGCGTCGTCGGTTGCTACGCGGTGTGGAAATTCATCCCCGACCTGCGCGGCACTGAACGCACGCGGTTCGACAGCCTCGGCTTTTTGCTGTTTGGCGCAGCGATGGTGCTGATCACCATTGCCATGGAAGGCCTCGGCGAACTGCACCTGCCACACCTGCGCGTGATGTTGCTGCTGTTCGGCGGCATGGCATGCCTGGCGGCGTATTGGCTGCGGGCCGGGCACATCGACAATCCGCTGTTCGCGCCGTCGCTGTTCAAGACCCGCACGTTCGCCGTCGGCATCCTCGGCAACCTGTTCGCCCGTCTCGGCAGCGGCGCACTGCCCTTCCTCGTGCCGTTGTTGCTGCAAGTGGCGCTGGGCTACTCGCCGTCGCAGGCGGGGATGAGCATGTTGCCGCTGGCAGCGGCGGCGATGGTCGCGAAGTCGGTGGCGCGGCCACTGATCGAGCGCCTGGGTTATCGCATTGTGCTGACCGGCAACACCCTGGCGCTGGGGCTGATGCTGGCAAGCATGGGCCTGGTCAGCGAGCAGACGCCGTACTGGCTGCTGCTGGGCATGCTGGCGATTCTCGGCGCGATCAACTCGTTGCAGTTCACCGCGATGAACACCGTGACCCTGATCGACCTCGATGACGCCAGCGCCAGCAGCGGCAACAGCCTGCTGTCGGTGGTCGCGCAATTGTCCCTGAGCCTGGGCGTTGCATGCGCTGGTGCGCTGCTCGGCGGGTTCACGGCAGAGATCGGAAACGACGGCGTGGACACGGTGCTGGGCGCGTTCCAACTCACGTTTGTGACCGTCGGAATCATGGCAATGCTGGCCGCGACGATCTTTTCGCAGCTGTCGAGAGAAGACGGACGGCGCGTCAAGCGTCCGGAAGAACACATCGAACCTTAGGGCCAATGGCCATGGGACTGGTACACTGCGCGACATTTTGTTTTGCAGGCCAGTCCCGTGACCACCATCGCCACCGCTTTTAATACTTTGCCGCTGTCCGCCGCCATGCTGGCTAACCTCGACTCCCTCGGTTATGCCCAGATGACGCCGATCCAGGCGCAAAGCTTGCCGGTGATCCTCAAGGGGATGGACCTGATCGCCCAGGCCAAGACCGGCAGCGGCAAGACCGCAGCCTTCGGCATCGGCCTGCTGAACCCGATCAATCCGCGCTTCTTCGGCTGCCAGGCGCTGGTCATTTGCCCAACGCGTGAACTGGCTGACCAGGTTGCCAAGGAAATCCGTCGCCTGGCCCGCGCCGAAGACAACATCAAGGTCCTGACCTTGTGCGGCGGCGTGTCGTTCGGTCCGCAGATCGGCTCGCTGGAGCACGGCGCGCACATCATCGTCGGCACTCCGGGCCGCATCCAGCAGCACCTGCGCAAAGGTTCGCTGGTGCTTCACGGCCTGAACACGCTGATCCTCGATGAAGCCGACCGCATGCTCGACATGGGTTTCTACGACTCCATCGAAGAAATCATCGCCCAATGCCCGGAACGTCGTCAGACCCTGCTGTTCTCCGCCACGTACCCGGTGGGCATCAAGCAGTTGGCCTCCAAGTTCATGCGCAACCCGCAGCAAGTGAAAGCCGAGGCGTTTCACGACGACACGCAGATCGAGCAGCGCTTCTACGAGATCTCTCCGGAAGAGCGCATGGACGCCGTGGTCAAAGTCCTCGCGCATCACCGCCCGGCCTCTTGCGTGGCCTTCTGCTTCACCAAGCAGCAGGTTCAGGAAACCGTCGATCACCTGACCGCCAAAGGCATCTCCGCCGTCGGCCTGCACGGCGATCTGGAACAACGTGATCGTGACCAGGTGCTGACGATGTTTGCCAACCGCAGTACTTCGGTACTGGTTGCCACCGACGTCGCCGCGCGTGGTCTGGACATCGATGCGCTGGACATGGTGATCAACGTCGAACTGGCGCGTGATTCGGAAATCCACATTCACCGCGTTGGCCGTACTGGCCGCGCCGGTGAAAAAGGCATCGCGATCAGCCTGGTCGCCCCGTCCGAAGCGCACCGCGCCCAGGCCATCGAGCAACTGCAGAAGTCGCCGTTGAGCTGGGATCAGCTGGACAACCTCAAGTCCCAGGGCGGTGGTCCGTTGCTGCCGCAAATGAGCACGCTGGTCATCGGCGCTGGCCGTAAAGACAAAGTGCGTCCGGGCGATATTCTGGGTGCGTTGACTGGCGATGCCGGGATTCCGGGCGCGCAGGTTGGCAAGATCGCGATTTTCGACTTCCAGGCGTTCGTGGCCGTGGAACGCGCAGTTGCCAAGCAGGCAGTGCAACGCCTGAACGACGGCAAGATCAAGGGCCGTTCGCTGCGCGTTCGTATCCTCTGATCACCTTGTAGGAGCCGGCTTGCTGGCGATGAACGATGACGCGGTCCGCCTGATGGACCGCGGCGCTTGCATCGCCAGCAAGCCGGCTCCTACAGGTTTCATGTCGGTTTTGAAATTTTTGAGGACACCGTTTTGCGCTCTACCGAAGTCGTGATCATTGGCGCTGGCGCCGCAGGGTTGATGTGTGCGCTGACCGCCGCCGGGCGCGGGCGCAAGGTGATGTTGCTCGACCACGCGAACAAGGCCGGCAAGAAAATCCTGATGTCGGGCGGTGGCCGCTGCAATTTCACCAACATGTACACCGAACCGGGTAATTTTCTCTCGCAGAACGAACACTTCTGCAAATCCGCACTGGCGCGCTACACGCAGTGGGATTTCATCGGCATGGTCGCCAAGCACGGCGTGCCGTACCACGAGAAGAAACTCGGCCAGTTGTTCTGCGATAACAAATCCAGCGACATCCTCGAAATGCTGCTCAACGAGTGCGATCAGGTTGGCGTCAACTTGCACCTGGACACGTCGATCCAGACCATCGAGAAGCTGGAAAGCGGCTATCTGCTGGACACCACACTGGGCCAGATCACCTGTGAATCCTTGGTGATCGCCACGGGCGGCCTGTCGATCCCGACGCTCGGCGCCACCGGTTTCGGTTACCAGGTCGCGAAGCAGTTTGGCCACGAACTGCTGCCGACCCGCGCCGGCCTGGTGCCCTTCACCATCACTGATCAGCTTAAAGAGCTTTGCACCGAACTGTCCGGTACATCGGTGGATTGCCTGGTGAGCTGCAACGATCAGAGCTTTCGCGAGAACATCCTGTTTACCCATCGCGGCCTCAGCGGTCCGGCGATTTTGCAGATTTCCTCGTTCTGGGAATCCGGCGACCCGGTAGAGATCAACCTGATGCCGGATCACGATGTGCCGAGCTGGCTGCAACAGCAGCAGGCCGAACGGCCGAACAGCGAGTTGAAAACCCTGCTCGGCGAAATCTTCACCAAGAAGATGGCCAACCTGCTGGCGGACAACTGGTTCGTTTCCAAACCGATGAAGCAGTACACCCACGCGGAAATTGCCGATATCGCCGAGAAGCTGGCGAGCTGGAAAGTGGTGCCGGCCGGGACCGAAGGCTACCGCACGGCCGAAGTGACCTTGGGCGGCGTCGACACCAACGAAGTCTCGTCCAAGACCATGGAATCGCTGAAAAGCCCTGGGCTGTACTTCATCGGTGAAGTGCTCGACGTGACCGGGCATCTGGGCGGTTTCAACTTCCAGTGGGCGTGGGCCTCCGGGTACGCCGCTGCGCAATTCGTCTGACGTACCGCGTTATCGTTCTTCGCGGGCAAGTCGGAACGCCGCCCGCTCGCTCCTACAGGTGATATGCCAGTTTTCAGGTGGCGCAAAACCTGTAGGAGCGAGGCTTGCCCGCGAAGGCGTCCTGACAGACGACATAGAACTTAAGGAACAGATTTTGCTGTCAGATGTGATCGGCGCCATTGCGTCGGCGTCATTACTGGCTCAATTTAGCGTCATTGCCTCGGAAGGCCCTCGCACTTCATGCCATCGACCCCTTTTCGTCAGTCCCTGCGTCGCCTCTGGGCGCTGGATAAATTCAGTTACAGCGTGCGGGTGTTCATCGCCCTGACCGGCAGCATGGCGCTGTGTTGGTATCAGGATGAAATGGGGCTGCTGATCCCGTTGTTCCTGGGGATCATCGCCAGCGCCCTGGCCGAAACCGACGACAGCTGGCAGGGCCGCCTCAATTCGCTGGCCGTAACGCTGGTTTGCTTCATCGTCGCGGCCCTGTCCGTCGAACTGCTCTTCCCCTACCCCGTCCTGTTCATCATCGCTTTCGCATTGGCCGCTTTCTGCCTGACCATGCTCGGTGCGCTCGGCGAACGTTATGGCGCGATTGCCTCGGCGACGTTGATTCTGTCGGTCTACACCATGATCGGCGTGGACCAGCGCGGCGGCGCAGTGACCGATTTCTGGCACGAACCGGTGCTGCTGGTGGCCGGCGCGGCCTGGTACGGTTTGCTTTCGGTGTTGTGGCAGGCGATGTTTTCCAACCAGCCGGTGCAACAGAGCCTGGCGCGGTTGTTCCGCGAACTGGGCTTTTACCTGAAGCTGAAATCGTCGCTGTTCGAGCCGATCCGGCAGATGGACGTGGAAGCGCGCCGACTGGAGCTGGCCCAGCAGAACGGTCGGGTCGTGGCGGCCCTGAACGCTGCCAAGGAAATCATTCTGCACCGGGTCGGCAACGGTCGACCGGGCTCTAAAGTCAGCCGTTACCTGAAGCTCTACTTCCTCGCTCAGGACATCCACGAGCGCGCCAGCTCCTCGCACTATCCGTACAACGCGCTGGCCGACGCCTTTTTCCACAGCGACGTGCTGTTCCGCTGTCAGCGCCTGCTGCGCCAACAGGGCAAGGCTTGCCGAGCGCTGGCGGAATCGATCCAGATGCGCCAGCCATTCATCTATGACGCCAGCTTTGCCGAAGCCCTCAGCGACCTGCACGCGTCCCTCGAACACCTGCGCATCCAGAGCAACCCGGCCTGGCGCGGACTGCTGCGCTCCTTGCGCGCCCTGGCCGCCAACCTCGGCACCCTCGACCGTTTGCTCAGCGATGCGAGCAACCCCGACGCCCTCGCCGACGCCACCGACAGCAGCCTGCTCGACCGTTCGCCACGCAGCCTCAAGGATGTGTGGATTCGCTTGCGCACGCAGCTGACGCCGACCTCGCTGCTGTTCCGCCATGCCCTGCGTTTGCCCCTGGCGTTGAGCATCGGCTACGGCATGGTGCATTTGATTCACCCGTCGCAGGGTTACTGGATCATCCTCACCACGCTGTTCGTCTGCCAACCGAACTACGGCGCGACCCGCCGCAAGCTCGGTCAGCGGATCATCGGCACCGCCATCGGCCTGACCGTGGCGTGGGCGCTGTTCGATCTGTTCCCGAATCCGCTGATCCAGTCGTGCTTCGCCATCGCCGCCGGCGTAGTGTTCTTTATCAACCGTACCACCCGCTACACCCTGGCCACAGCCGCGATCACGCTGATGGTGCTGTTCTGCTTCAACCAGGTCGGCGACGGTTACGGCCTGTTCCTGCCGCGACTGTTCGATACCTTGCTCGGCAGCCTGATTGCCGGCCTGGCGGTGTTCCTGTTCCTGCCGGACTGGCAGGGCCGACGCTTGAACAAAGTGCTGGCCAACACCCTCACCTGCAACAGCATTTACCTGCGCCAGATCATGCAGCAATACGCCGCCGGCAAGAGCGACGACCTGGCTTATCGCCTGGCCCGGCGCAACGCGCACAACGCCGATGCGGCGCTCTCGACGACGCTCGCCAACATGCTGATGGAGCCGGGGCATTTCCGTAAGGAGGCGGATGTCGGGTTCCGCTTCCTGGTGTTGTCGCACACCTTGCTCAGCTATTTGTCAGGACTGGGTGCACACCGTGAAACCCAACTGCCGGCAGACGTGCGCGAACAATTGATCGAAGGGGCCGGCGTGAAACTGGCGGCGAGCATCGATGAAATCGCTCAAGGGTTGGCGAGCAAACTGCCGATTGCGATTCAGAGTGATGAGGAAGAGGCACTGGCCAATGAGCTGGAGCAGATGCCGGATGAAATCGATGAAGGGCAGCGGCTGGTGCAGACGCAGTTGGCGTTGATCTGCCGGCAACTGGGACCGCTGCGGACATTGGCGGCGCATTTGATCAAGGACACCGGCGAGGATTGAGATGTGTGGTGAGTGGGCCGGCCTCTTCGCGGGCAAGCCTCGCTCCTACAAGTATCGCCGCGATACCTGTAGGAGCTAGGCTTGCCAGCGAAGAGGCCATCAGCAACACCGCAAAAACTACATCCCGTGCTGCTTCATCAACTGCTCATAACTGCCATCCGCTTTCATCTCCGCAATCTCACGGTCGAAACTGGCCACGATCTCTTCGTGGTGCGGATTTTTCAGGCTGACCAGAATGTGCAGGCTGTTCTCGCTCAACGGCTTGGGCAGGAACTCCACGGCATTGCGCACCTTGGCGGACTCCCGGGCCAGGTAATAACGCGCGACGTATTCGTCTTCCAGCGTCAGCTTGACCCGATCGGCAGCGACCATGCGCACGGCCATGGCGAAGCTGTGCACCGGGACCTTCTGCAGCGAGGCGTCCTCATCGAACGCCGGTGAATAGGCGTAACCGCGTACCACTGCAATCGGGTAAGTGTGCAGCTGCTGCAGGTTGTTGTATTCGATCGGTGCGTCCTTGCGCTTGAGAAAGCGCACGCGGTTGAGCAGGTACTCGCCGGAAAACCGGCCGAGCCTGGTGCGCTCTTCGGTATACCAGGCATTCACCAGCACATCGTAACGGCCTTCGCCCACACCCATCAGGGCGCGTGCCCAGGGCACCTGTTCAAAGTCACTGGCATAGCCGGCTCGCGCCAGCGCGGTGCTGACAATGTCCGTCGCCAGGCCGCCATTGAGCAGCGTCGCATCAGTAAAGGGTGGCCAGGCATCGGCTACCAGTCGCAGCTTTTCCGCTGCCGCGCTCTGAGTCAGCAACAGCAATCCGATCAAGGCCAAAGCTCGATGCAATCGCGGCATGCTCGAAAATCCTTAGCGGGCGGCTGCCCGACGTGTTTTCAGCCAAAACTCCAAGGCCCCGTAACGGCGAAACCCAGGTACCAACATTAGCTCATCGAAGCCACTGCACAGCGCTTCAGCCCAGATTACACAAAGAAGACAACGCCGCGCGAATTGAATGATGGCATTTTGGCCTTTGTCACAGATTTCTCTGCCATAAAGACATCTTTCGCCCAGGCGATTAGTATCGGAGCGACTAGGTCAACGGAATGTGAAGATGACAATCGATTGGATCTGCAAGCACCACAGTGATCTGGGCAAAGAGCAGCTGTACGCCATTCTGCAGCTGCGCTCAGAGGTTTTCGTTGTGGAGCAGAAATGCGTCTATCAGGACGTGGACGGCCAGGATCTGGAGGGTGACACCTGCCACTTGATGGCCTGGGACGGCGATCAGCTGGTGGCGTACCTGCGTTTGCTCGACCCGGAATTACAGGGCGGCGACGTGGTGATCGGCCGGGTGCTTACCGCCCCGCAGGCGCGCGGCAAAGGGTTGGGTCATGAGCTGATCGCCCTGGCGTTGAAGCAGGCTGCGAAGCGTTGGCCTGATGTGCCGGTTTATCTGTCGGCGCAGGCGCATTTGCAGGGGTATTACGGGCGGTACGGGTTTGTCGTGGCGGGTGAGGAATACGTGGAAGATGGCATTCCGCATATCGGGATGCGTCGTTCTTGAGGGCCTCTTCGCGGGCAAGCCTCGCTCCTACATGGACTTCATTGTTTCTGTAGGAGCGAGGCTTGCCCGCGAAGGCGCCAGATCAAACACCGCAGGAGCTAGGGATACTCCAACACCGCTTTAATCTGCCGCAGATTCCGCTCGATCCATCCCCGATCAATCGCTCCCCACTCGCGAATCCGATAGCGACCGGCATGGTTGCGCGCGCCCTCTTCCTGCTCGAACTCGCAAACGATATCCAGATCCGCCAACGCCGCAATGGTGTCCTGCGCCGTGCGCCGGGGCATGCCGGTCACGTCGGTCAATGCCGGGACGCTGCTGGCCAGCCCACTGTCGATCAGGTACGCCACGTATAAACGGCGATAGAAGCTGCTCTTGGTCTTGCTCACGTCCATCCACACACTCCTTGGCTACTGCATTTCCCGCCACGTCAGGTACACCCGCAAATCGAATTCGACCTGGTGATACCCCGGCAACATGTGTTCGCACAGCTTGTAGAACGCCTTGTTGTGATCCGATTCCTTGAAGTGCGCCAGCTCATGCACCACGATCATCTTCAGAAACTCGCAAGGCGCTTCCTTGAATAGCGAGGCCACGCGAATTTCTTTCTTGGCCTTGAGTTTTCCGCCCTGCACCCGCGAGATCGTGGTGTGCAGGCCGAGGGCGCGATGGGTCAGGTCCAGACGGTTGTCGAACAACACTTTATCGATGGCCGGGGCGTTACGCAGGTATTCCTGCTTGAGGTCCAGGGCATAGGCATACAGCGCCTTGTCACTCTGCACGTCGTGCTTTTGCGGGTAGCGCTTGTCCAGGTAATCGCCCAGCCGACCTTCGGTGATCAGCCAGCGCACCTGGTCCTGCAACTCTACGGGATAGGCCTGAAGGTATTTCAACGCGGTCATCGGGATAGGCAACATCAATTACTGAAAGGCCGCCAGTGTAGCGAATTCAGTCGACCAACGTGCTCCAGTCGAACGGCCGCACAAAGTCGCCGACGTCCTCGGCCATCATCGGCCGCGCCACCAGAAAACCTTGCACGTACTCGCAACCATTGGCTTGCAGCCATTCATATTGCGCGATGGTTTCCACGCCTTCGGCGATCACCAGCATCCCGTACTGCTTGCACAGGTCGATCACATTGCGCACCAACGCCGCATCCCGCGAGGAGTCCGGCAACCGGGCGATCACATGCCGGTCAAGCTTGAGCGTGTCCAGTTCCAGATCCCGCAGATGCGACAACGAGCACGGCCCGGAGCCAAAATCATCCAGCGCCACCCGCACCCCCAGATTGCGCAGCAAGCGCAGTTGTTTGCGGGTTTCATCGGGGTTGTGCATCAAGGCCTCTTCCGTGACCTCGACCTCCAGATGCCGCGCCTGCAAGCCATGGCGCTCCAGCACCTGACGCAACTCGGTGACCAGGTTGGGCATGCCGAACTGTGTACTGCTCAAGCTGACGCCCAGCACCAAATCTTCGGCAAACAAGGTTTCCCAGGCTTTGCGTTGCCCGGCGCCGCGATGATAAATCCAGCTGCCCAGGCGACTGATCAACCGCGCCTCTTCCAGCAACGGCAAAAACAGCCCTGGCGGCACGTCGCCGACGCTCGGATGCTGCCAGCGCAGCAGGGCTTCGAACCCGCGAATCTGCCCTCCGGCAATGGCCACCTGCGGTTGATACACCAGATTGAAATCGCGGTTTTCGATGGCGGTGCGCACACTTTCTTCGAGCATCAACCGTGAGCGCGCGCGACCGTTCATGTCATGGTCATAGAAGCGATATTGCTGACGCCCGGCACGCTTGGCTTCGTACATGGCGATGTCGGACGCTCGCAGCAAACCATCGAGATTGGCCCCGCAATCCGGATACGTGGCGATGCCGATGCTTGCCCCGAGGGCGATATCCAGCCCATCGATCTGCTGACAGATCGACACCCGCTCAATCAGCTTCTCGGCAATCTTGGCCGCTTGCTCGGGGAACTCCAGATCGAGCAGCGCCGTGAATTCATCGCCGCCCATGCGCGCCAGAATGTCGAAGGGTCGCAAGCAAGCCTTCAGCT
Source organism: Pseudomonas sp. IT-P44 (assembly GCF_949768225.1). Classification (NCBI taxonomy): domain Bacteria; kingdom Pseudomonadati; phylum Pseudomonadota; class Gammaproteobacteria; order Pseudomonadales; family Pseudomonadaceae; genus Pseudomonas; species Pseudomonas sp. IT-P44. The sequence continues at coordinate 178,733 of NZ_CATKQM010000101.1, forward strand.
GTTCGGACACCCAGCGCAACACGCGGTCACCGGCATCGTGACCAAGGGAATCGTTGACCCGTTTGAAACCGTCGAGGTCGAGGTACAGCAACACCCAGGCGCTGTCGTTACGCTCACCGCGCAGCAGCAGGTTTTCCACGGTCTGATAGAAACCACGGCGATTGAGCAGGCCGGTCAACGGGTCGGTCACCGCCTGGAATTCCAGCTGCTGATGCAGATGACGCACCACCGACATGTCGAGCACCGTCACCACCATCGCGTGTTGCTCGGTTGGCAATGGCGCGCATGAAAGTGCGACAGGCACCTGCTGGCCCGGCGCTGTACGCAATAGCGCATCGTGCAGGCGCAGGGTTTCGCCGCGTTTGTAACCGGCCAGCAGTTCTGAATCGGCCCAGACCGGAATATGTGGCTTTTGCAGGTAATCCAGAAACTCTTTGCCTTGCAGGTCTTGCACCGTGGCGTTGAGCAGTCGCGACATCGCCGGGTTGGCAAAGCGGATCAAACCGTCCTCGCCGACCACCAGGATGCCTTCCGCGGCGTTATCCAGCACCGAGGCGTTGAAGGCGCGTGCGACCTCCAGATCGTGGCTCAGGCGCTGCAACGCCCGGCGATTGCGCTGATGCTCCAGCAGCGCCTGGACTTTGGGCTTGAGAATCTGCGGGTCGAACGGTTTGAACAGGTAATCCACCGCACCACTGGCGTAGCCCTTGATCACGGCATCCTGGGACTGTTCGTTGGCGGTGAGGAAAATGATCGGCGTGAGACGGGTGCGCTGACTGCCGCGCATCAGGCGCGCCACTTCAAAGCCATCCATGCCCGGCATCTGCACATCCAGCAGCACCAGGTCGATATCGTGTTCGAGCAAAAGGCCGAGGGCTTCGAAACCGGACGCAGCAGTAATGACCTGCCAGTCCTGGCGCTGCAGCAACGCGCGCATGCTGATCAGGTTTTCAGGGTAATCATCGACGATTAAAAGGGTTGAGCTGCCTTCGGCTGGCGTGGGTTGCGCGCATTCCATGCTGCTTCTCTATGTCGGGGCGTCAGGCCGGTTTCTCGTGAAAACCGGACAAATATTACGTCTTCACTCTAGACCGGGATTCGCGAAAGCAGAAGATATCAGTACGCCATCATTTAACTAAAGGGTTCATTGCCCGACTAACGGTCGCCTCTACAGCCCGCTAAAACCGGGAAAGATGGCCTTTTAACAGGATTTTGACGTCATCCATTTGTCAGACAGACGTTAACAAAATAGCCTTCTACGCTTATAAAGACCGCCCCCAAAGGCGCGTGCTAGAGCTTCTGGTACGTCCGTGCCGCAAAATTCGTGGAAGCTTTGCCTATGATCGATCTCGCATCCTGGAACCTCAGCGTTCCCGTCGGTAACCCGCCGTACACCGTTGAAACGGCCAAACTGGTGAGTGGGTTCAAGGATCAATACTTCCACTCCGACACCGGCACACTGTTTTTCTGGTCGCCGGTGACCGGCACCCGCACCGAAAATGCCAAATACCCCCGCACCGAACTACGGGAAACCTACAGCAACGGCACCCTGAAAAACTGGTACTACCCGGACGCCGACAATTCCCTGCGCGCCACCCTGGCGGTGAACCAGGTGCCGAGCTCCGGCAAAATCGTCATCGGCCAGATCCACGCCTACGAAAGCCAGAAACCCATGGTGAAGGTCGAGTATCAGTACAAGACCACCACCAAGACCGGCAACATCGTCGCCAAAGTGCGCATGCACCCCGATGACGACGTAGGCCGGGTAATCACCATCGCCACTGGCGTGAAGCTGGATCAGGAGTTCTCCTACCTCATCCACCTCAGCCCTGGTGGTGCGTTGGGCATCAGTGCCGCGGGTTATCAGTGGGACACCAACATCAGCGCCACGTGGCGGGTCAAACCCCTGTACTTCAAGGCCGGGGTGTATGTGCAGGACAACACCGGGTACACCAGTGAAGGCGGTAAAGTGACATTTAGCAAACTGGATATTGATCACGATAAGTGATGTGAATCACGGCAGAACCTGTGGGAGCGGGCTTGCTCGCGAAAGCGTAGTGTCAGACGACATCAATTTTGAATGACACACCGCTTTCGCGAGCAAGCCCGCTCCCACAGGGGATCGCATTGACCATTAATCATCGCCCATAAAAAAACCCGCCTCTCGGCGGGTTTTTTGTGCAACTCAAACGCTGAAGGCTTAGTTAACCTTGGCGTTCAACTCACCTTTCAGATAACGCTGATACATCCCTTCCAGCGAAATCGCTTTGATCTTCGAAGCGTTGCCGGCAGTACCGAAGGCTTCGTAGCGAGCGATACACACATCACGCATCGCAGTCACGGTCGCGCCGAAGAACTTACGCGGGTCGAATTCGCTCGGGTTGGTGGCCATCAGGCGACGCATCGCGCCGGTGGATGCCAGGCGCAAGTCGGTGTCGATGTTGACCTTGCGCACGCCGTGCTTGATGCCTTCGACGATTTCTTCAACCGGTACGCCGTAGGTTTCTTTGATGTCGCCGCCGTACTGGTTGATGATCGCCAGCCACTCTTGCGGAACCGAAGACGAACCGTGCATTACCAGGTGGGTGTTCGGGATGCGTTTGTGGATTTCTTTGATGCGGTCGATGGCCAGCACGTCGCCGGTAGGCGGCTTGGTGAACTTGTACGCGCCGTGGCTGGTGCCGATGGCGATGGCCAGGGCGTCGACTTGAGTGCGTTTGACGAAGTCGGCAGCTTCTTCCGGGTCGGTCAGCATCTGGCTGTGATCCAGAACGCCTTCAGCGCCGATGCCGTCTTCTTCACCGGCCATGCCGGTTTCCAGCGAACCCAGGCAGCCCAGCTCGCCTTCTACCGATACGCCACAGGCGTGAGCCATGGCTACGGTTTGTTGGGTAACACGGACGTTGTAGTCGTAGTCGGTCGGCGTCTTGCCGTCTTCGCCCAGGGAGCCGTCCATCATCACCGAGCTGAAGCCCAGCTGAATGGAGCGCTGGCAGACGTCAGGGCTGGTGCCGTGGTCCTGGTGCATGCACACCGGGATGTGCGGGAATTCTTCGATTGCCGCCAGGATCAGGTGACGCAGGAACGGTGCGCCGGCGTATTTGCGAGCACCGGCCGACGCCTGGACGATCACCGGGGAGTCAGTCTTGTCAGCGGCTTCCATGATGGCGCGCATCTGCTCAAGGTTGTTGACGTTGAAGGCTGGAACGCCGTAGCCGAACTCGGCTGCGTGGTCCAGCATCTGGCGCATGCTGATAAGTGCCATTGTGTGTGTCTCTCCCGGTTTGGGTCGTTAATCGTGCCAGCCTGCCGGAGCGGCGGCGGCTATTCAAGTTATTGCAGATCGGGGGTTAATCCAGTCCGCTCATTCGGTATTACGCAGAAACCCTGTAGGAGCGAAGCTTGCTCGCGAAAGCGGTTTAACTGACACCACATGCGTTGAATGTGGCGCCCTCTTCGCGAGCGAGCTTCGCTCCTACAGGCTTGGCACAAGCCTTCAATTACTCGGCTTTACAACCGCGGCCGATCAAATCGTTGGTGGCGACCCAGTAAACCAGGCCTTCCTCACCTTTTATGTGAAACGCCAGCATGTCGTTGCTGTACAGCGAACCTTCGGCGCCTGGTTCAAGCTTCAGGCGATAGACCTGATCGGCCCCGCCGAGGCGCACGTCGACGGCCTTATGGCTGTCGTCAGTGTAGCGCCAGACCACTTTGGCCTGGCTGTCGCAGGTCCAGGTGGCCCAGCTGTCCGTCGATTGGGCCGGATTGAACAGGTCAAAATTCGAGCAACCTGCCAGCAGCACCAGCGCCGTAATGGCGATAAAACCTTTCATCCGTGTTCCTCGACTGACGGCGCACGCTGCCAGCCCTGAGTAAGGAGTCAGACCCGTCAAGGACAACCATGTTCCTTGGCGGGGGTCTGTGTTTCGTATTTGTCCAGGCCATCAGGCCCGGAACGCTTGTTGAGCACCGGGTTGGTTTCCGCTTGCCAGTCAGCCTGGTAGCAGCTTTTTTGTACCGATTGCGGCGCAGGTTCCGGTGCGGCCTTCGGGTTACTCCCGCAAGCCGCCAGTGAACCGGCGACGATCAACAGCGCTAGCGTCTTGACCATCTGAACACTCCTTTGCCTGGTCAAATCAGCGACCTCAGGCCTTGGCCCGACTTTCCAGGACTTCTACGGCCGGCAACACCTTGCCTTCGACGAATTCGAGGAATGCGCCGCCGCCGGTAGAAATGTAGGAGATCTGATCCGCTACGCCATATTTATCAATGGCCGCCAGGGTGTCGCCGCCGCCCGCGATGGAGAACGCCGAGCTTTCAGCGATGGCCTGGGCCAAGACTTTGGTGCCGTTACCGAACTGGTCGAATTCGAACACGCCGACCGGGCCGTTCCACAGGATGGTCTTGGACGACTTCAGCAGCTCGGCGAAATTCGCCGCGGTCTGTGGGCCGATGTCCAGGATCATGTCGTCTGCCGCAACGTCGGCGATCAGCTTGACGGTGGCGGTGGCGCTTTCAGCGAATTCCTTGGCGACCACTACGTCGACCGGCAGCGGCACGCTGACTTTGGCGGCGATGGCGCGAGCGGTGTCCAGCAGGTCCGGTTCGTACAGCGACTTGCCGACCGGGTGACCGGCTGCGGCCAGGAAGGTGTTGGCAATGCCGCCGCCGACGATCAGCTGGTTGCAGATCTGGCTCAGGCTGTTCAGCACGTCGAGTTTGGTCGATACCTTGGAACCGGCAACGATGGCTGCCATTGGTTGAGCCGGAGCGCCCAGGGCTTTGCCCAGTGCGTCCAGTTCGGCGGCCAGCAACGGGCCCGCGGCCGCAACTTTGGCGAACTTGGCCACGCCGTGGGTCGAACCCTCGGCGCGGTGAGCGGTGCCGAAGGCGTCCATCACGAACACGTCGCACAGGGCGGCGTATTGCTGGGCCAGTTCGTCAGCGTTCTTTTTCTCGCCCTTGTTGAAGCGCACGTTTTCGAACAGCACGATGTCGCCGGCCTTGACGTCAACGCCGCCCAGGTAATCGGCAACCAGCGGCACTTCGCGGCCCAGGGCCTTGCTCAGGTAGTCAGCGACAGGCTTGAGGCTGTTCTCGGCCGAGAACTCGCCTTCAGTCGGACGGCCAAGGTGCGAGCAGACCATCACGGCCGCGCCTTTTTCCAGGGCCAGCTTGATGGTCGGCAGCGAGGCCAGGATTCGCGCATCGCTGGTGACAACACCGTCCTTGACTGGGACGTTGAGGTCTTCGCGGATCAATACGCGCTTACCTTGCAGATCGAGGTCGGACATCTTCAACACGGTCATGGGTCGCACTTCCTACGGTTTTTTTGAAGTTGCTGTTTGCAGATAGTGTTCTGCAACGTCCAGCATTCGGTTGGCAAAACCCCATTCGTTGTCGAACCAGGCCAGGATGTTCACCAGCCGTGGGCCGGAAACTCGGGTCTGACTGGCATCGACGATCGCCGAATGTGGGTCATGGTTGAAATCACAACTTGCGTGGGGCAGCTCGGTGTAGGCCAGCAGGCCTTTGAGCGGGCCGCTGGTGGCAGCCTCGCGCAGAATCCGGTTGACCTCGGTGGCGTCGGTATCGCTCACGGTCTGCATCGTGATATCGAGGCAGGACACGTTCACCGTCGGCACCCGCACGGCTTTGGCCTGAATTCGCCCGGCAAGTTCCGGCAACAGGCGTTCGATGCCACGCGCCAGACCAGTGGACACCGGAATCACAGACTGAAACGCCGAACGCGTACGGCGCAGGTCTTCGTGGTGATAGGCGTCGATCACCGGCTGATCGTTCATCGCCGAGTGGATGGTGGTGATCGACACGTATTCCAGGCCGATGGCCTGATCCAGCAGGCGCAACAACGGAACGCCACAGTTGGTGGTGCAGGATGCGTTGGACACCAGCAGCTCGTCGCCGGTCAGGCAATCCTGGTTCACGCCGTAGACGATGGTGGCGTCGACATCCGCCTCGCTGGCCATCGGCTGGGAAAACAGCACGCGTGGCGCGCCGGCGTCGAGGAAACGCTGACCGTCTTCACGGGTGTGGTAAGCGCCGGAGCACTCCAGCACCAGATCGACGCCCAGGGACGCCCAATCGATGCCTTCGGGGGTGGCACTGCGCAGGACCTTCACGCAGTCGCCATTAATATGCAGACAATCGCCGTCGACCTTCACCTCGCCGGGAAAACGCCCGTGCGTGGAGTCGAAGCGTGTCAGGTATTCGATGCTGGCCATGTCCGCCAGATCGTTGATCGCGACAATTTCAAACCCGGCCGCCGAGCCTCGCTCAAACAACGCACGCAAGACGCAACGACCAATCCGGCCGTAGCCGTTGAGTGCAACTTTGTAGGGACGCGGTTGAGGCATGGGGGTTCTCGATGACGCTTGGGAATGTGGTCGCCAGGCCTGCCGTCTTCGCGGGCAAGCCTCGCTCCTACAGGTTTGCGATTGTTGAGGATCGGGATGACCCCAATTCCGCCAACAACGCTATCCCTTGTAGGAGCGAGGCTTGCCCGCGAAGGCGTCAGCCCCGATAACGCAACTTCTGGATCAGTCTTCCAGCAGCTCTTCAGCCTGACCCAGGATGTTTTCCAGGGTGAAGCCGAACTCTTCGAACAAGGCTGGCGCAGGCGCCGACTCGCCGTAGGTGGTCATGCCGATGACGCGACCTTCCAGGCCCACGTACTTGTACCAGTAGTCCGTGTGAGAGGCTTCGATGGCGATACGGGCGCTGACCTGCAACGGCAGGACCGATTGCTTGTAGTCGGCGTCCTGGGCATCGAACACGCTGGTGCACGGCATCGAAACGACGCGCACTTTGCGACCCTGCTCGGTCAGCTTGTCATAAGCCTGAACCGCCAGGCCGACTTCGGAACCGGTGGCGATCAGGATCAGATCAGGCTCGCCTGCACAGTCCTTCAACACGTAACCGCCACGGGAGATCTCTTCGATCTGAATCGCGTTGCGGGTTTGGTGCTGCAGGTTCTGACGCGAGAAGATCAAGGCCGAAGGACCGTCCTTGCGCTCCAGTGCGCACTTCCAGCTCACCGCCGATTCCACGGCGTCGGCTGGACGCCAGGTGTCGAGGTTTGGCGTGCAGCGCAGGCTGGCCAGTTGCTCGATAGGCTGGTGAGTCGGGCCGTCTTCGCCCAGACCGATGGAGTCGTGGGTGTAGACGTGGATCACGCGCTGCTTCATCAAGGCCGACATGCGCACAGCGTTGCGGGCGTATTCCATGAACATCAGGAAGGTCGCGCCGTAAGGCACCAGGCCGCCGTGCAAGGCAACGCCGTTCATGATGGCGGTCATGCCGAACTCGCGTACGCCGTAGTACATGTAGTTGCCGCTGGCGTCTTCAGCCGTGACGCCTTTGCAGCCTTTCCACAGGGTCAGGTTGGAACCGGCCAGGTCAGCGGAGCCGCCGAGGAACTCAGGCAGCAGCGGGCCGAATGCGTTGAGAGCGTTCTGGCTGGCTTTACGGCTGGCGATGGTTTCGCCTTTGGCAGCGACTTCAGCGATATAAGCATCGGCTTTCTCGGTGAAGTCGGCCGGCAGATCACCGCTCAGACGACGAATCAGTTCGTTCGCTTCGGTCGGGAAAGCGGCGGAGTAGGCAGCGAAACGCTGGTCCCACTCGGCTTCGGCAGCGCGGCCGGCTTCCTTGGCGTCCCACTCGGCGTAGATGTCGGCCGGGATTTCGAACGGACCGTGGTTCCACTTCAAAGCAGTACGGGTCAGTGCGATTTCCGCGTCACCCAATGGGGCGCCGTGGCAGTCTTCTTTACCTTGCTTGTTCGGCGAACCGAAACCGATGGTGGTCTTGCAGCAGATCAGGGTCGGCTGCGCGCTTTTGCGAGCGGTCTCGATGGCGATTTTGATCTCTTCAGGATCATGACCGTCGACGTTGCGGATCACCTGCCAGTTGTAGGCTTCGAAACGCTTCGGCGTGTCATCGGTGAACCAGCCTTCGACTTCGCCGTCGATGGAGATGCCGTTGTCATCGTAGAAGGCGATCAGCTTGCCCAGGCCCAAAGTACCGGCGAGCGAGCCGACTTCGTGGGAAATGCCTTCCATCATGCAGCCATCACCCAGGAACACATAGGTGTGGTGGTCAACGATGTTGTGGCCCGGACGGTTGAACTGCGCCGCCAGGACTTTTTCAGCCAGGGCAAAACCCACGGCGTTGGCCAGACCCTGGCCCAGTGGACCGGTGGTGGTTTCAACGCCCGGGGTGTAGCCGAGCTCCGGGTGACCCGGGGTGCGGCTGTGCAGTTGACGGAATTGCTTCAGGTCATCGATCGACAGGTCGTAGCCGGTCAGGTGCAGCAGCGAGTAGATCAGCATCGAGCCGTGGCCGTTGGACAGCACGAAGCGGTCACGGTCGGCGAACGATGGATTGCTCGGGTTGTGCTTCAGGTAGTCACGCCAAAGTACTTCGGCGATATCCGCCATACCCATCGGGGCACCGGGATGGCCGCTGTTGGCTTTTTGCACGGCATCCATGCTGAGGGCACGAATGGCGTTGGCACGCTCACGACGGCTGGGCATCGCTGATCTCCTAGGGTTTGAATAAAACGAAACGGAAAAAAGGCGAGCATTTTCCCTCACAGGCATGCCTCGCGGCAATGACAGATAGTCATCTGAAGGAGTTTTTCCAATGGATAAAGACGGTTTCGGCTGGTGAAACCTTTCTGCTATTCGTTTGTAGAGTGGAACAAGTCATCAGAAGTGCCACCCATCGAGCAATATCAAAACTTTTTGATATTGCTCTTGCGGTACTTTCTGACCGTCACTAGACTGCTGGCCCTATGAATTTACGCGTGCCTTCCATTCAACATGACGAGAGCGATGAGCTGGCGGCCCTGTGCAAGGCCGGTGGCGATCCTCTGCGGCTGAATGTATTGCGCGCGCTGGCCAACGACTCGTTTGGCGTACTCGAGCTGGCGCAGATCTTCGGTATTGGCCAGTCGGGCATGAGTCATCACCTCAAGGTACTGGCCCAGGCCGACCTGGTGGCGACGCGCCGTGAAGGCAACGCGATTTTCTACCGTCGCGCCCTGCCCCACACCGACCTGCTCGGCGGCAAGTTGCACGCCGCGCTGCTCGAAGAAGTGGACAACCTGACCCTGCCTGCCGATGTGCAGTCGCGGATCGGCCAGGTCCACGGGCAACGCGCAGCGGCCAGCCAAGACTTTTTCTCACGGGTCGCGGAGAAGTTTCGCGCCCAGCAAGACCTGATTGCCGGCCTGCCGCAGTACCGCGAAAGCGTGGTGGCCTTGCTCGATAAACTGAGCTTCAGCGAAGGCGCCACGGCCATCGAAGTCGGCCCTGGCGACGGTGCTTTTCTGCCGGAACTGGCGCGCCGCTTCACTCACGTCACCGCGCTGGACAACAGCCAGGCGATGCTCGAATTGGCGCGGCAGGTCTGCGAACGTGAAACGCTGGCTAACGTCAGCCTGCAACTGGCCGATGCATTGAATGGCGTAAGCCTCAAGGCCGATTGCGTTGTACTGAACATGGTGCTGCACCACTTTGCCGCGCCGGCCGATGCGCTCAAGCACATGGCCAAATTGCTGCAACCGGGCGGTAGCCTGCTTGTGACAGAGTTATGTAGCCACAACCAGAGTTGGGCCAGGGAGGCCTGCGGTGATCTCTGGTTGGGGTTTGAACAGGACGATCTGGCCCGTTGGGCCACCGCTGCGGGACTCGTTCCCGGGGAAAGCCTCTATGTAGGCTTACGTAATGGTTTCCAGATTCAGGTCCGCCACTTTCAGCGGCCAACTGGCGACACTCACCATCGGTAAATTCAGGAAAAAATCGAGATGAGCGAATACTCCCTCTTCACCTCCGAGTCCGTGTCCGAAGGGCATCCGGACAAAATCGCCGACCAGATTTCCGATGCGGTGCTGGACGCCATCATTGCTGAAGACAAGTTCGCCCGTGTGGCGTGCGAAACGCTGGTAAAAACCGGCGTGGCAATCATCGCAGGTGAAGTCACCACGTCGGCCTGGGTCGACCTGGAAGAAATCGTGCGTAACGTCATTCTGGACATCGGCTACAACAGCTCCGATGTCGGCTTCGACGGCGCCACTTGCGGTGTGATGAACATCATCGGCAAGCAGTCCCCTGACATCAACCAGGGTGTTGACCGTGCCAAGCCTGAAGATCAGGGCGCCGGCGACCAGGGCCTGATGTTCGGCTACGCCAGCAACGAAACCGACGTGCTGATGCCAGCACCGATCACGTTCTCGCACCAACTGGTTCAGCGCCAGGCCGAAGCCCGTAAATCCGGCCTGCTGCCTTGGCTGCGCCCGGACGCCAAGTCGCAAGTGACTTGCCGTTACGAAGGCGGCAAGGTTGTCGGTATCGACGCCGTTGTACTGTCGACCCAGCACAACCCTGAAGTGTCGTACAAAGACCTGCGCGAAGGCGTGATGGAGCTGATCGTCAAGCACGTGCTGCCTGCCGAACTGCTGACCAAAGACACCCAGTTCCACATCAACCCGACTGGCCAGTTCATCATTGGCGGCCCAGTGGGTGACTGCGGTCTGACCGGTCGCAAGATCATCGTCGACAGCTACGGCGGCATGGCCCGTCACGGCGGCGGCGCGTTCTCCGGTAAAGATCCATCGAAGGTTGACCGTTCCGCGGCCTACGCCGGTCGTTACGTGGCGAAGAACATCGTCGCTGCCGGCCTGGCCGAGCGTTGCGAGATTCAGGTTTCCTACGCGATCGGTGTTGCCCAGCCGACTTCGATCTCGTTGAACACCTTCGGCACCGGCAAAATCAGCGACGACAAAATCGTCAAACTGGTTCGCGAAGTGTTCGACCTGCGTCCGTACGCAATCACCACCATGCTTGACCTGCTGCACCCGATGTACCAGGAAACCGCAGCGTACGGCCACTTCGGTCGCACCCCGGCAACCAAGACCGTGGGCGAAGACACCTTCACCACGTTCACCTGGGAAAAAACCGACCGCGCCGACGACCTGCGTTCGGCTGCCGGCCTGTAAGACCTCCCCGGCGGTACCAAAAGCCCTGCACGGTTCGCCGTGCGGGGCTTTTTATTGTCTTGCCTTTGAGACCGAGTCGCCCCCATCGCCGGCAAGCCGGTCTCGCTCCTACATTGGAATGCATTTCCCTGTAGGAGCGAGCCTGCTCGCGAAGAGGCCAGCCCAGTCACCCGGAAACACCAGGCAAAACACCCACCGTCCCCGCCAGAAAATACTGACTAGCCTTCAAGCATCCCCCTGAGCAAGGACGCTCACGATGCTTCTGCGCCTGTTTTCTGTTTTTTCTCTGAGCTTTTTTTGCCTCACTACAACCGCAGCCGACTGTCCCGACTGGCCGCCCGTCAGGGCTCTGGACGAAATCACCACCCTGCAAAAACAGATCGACACCTGGGATGACAGTTATCACCGCCATGGCCGCTCGTTGGTCGCCGACGAACTTTACGATCAAGCCCTCGCTCGCCTCACCGAATGGCGCAGTTGCTTTGACTTGGGCCTGACGCCCGAACCATTACGCACGGCTGGCGGCAAAATTACCCACCCCATTGCCCACACGGGCCTGGAAAAAGCGCGGGACAGTCATGCGGTCGAAAACTGGTTGCGCAGCCGCGAGGACATCTGGGTACAACCCAAAGTCGATGGTGTGGCGGTGACGCTGATCTACCGCAAGGGCGTACTGCACCAGGCAATCAGTCGCGGCGACGGATTAAACGGGCAAGACTGGACGGCCTCGGCGCGACTGATCCCCGCCATCCCCCGACAACTGTCGCGCCCGCTGGACTTGCTGGTGCAAGGCGAACTCTATTGGCGACTGGTCGACCATGTGCAAGTCAAAGCCGGAAGCCTCAATGCCCGCACCACCGTGGCCGGCTTGATGGCGCGCAAGGAACTCAGCCCTGAGCAGGCCACCGGCATCGGCCTGTTTATCTGGGACTGGCCACAAGGCCCGGCCGGTCTGCCTGCTCGCATCGCTGCTCTGGATGAGCTGGGTTTGCCGAGCATCGCGCCTTACAGTCAGCCGGTACAGACAGTTGCCGATGCTGAACACTGGCGCGATTACTGGTACCACTCGCCCCTGCCCTTTGCCAGTGACGGTGTGGTCCTGCGCCAGAGCCAACGGCCTTCGGCCGAGCGCTGGCAGGCAAAAACACCGTACTGGGCCGTCGCCTGGAAATACCCCTTTGCCCAGGCGTTGGCCGAAGTACGCAAAGTCGACTTCAAGGTCGGCCGCACCGGACGGATCACCCCCGTGCTGGACTTGAAACCGGTGACGCTCGATGACCGGCAGATCAAGCGTGTCAGCGTCAGCTCACTGCGGCGCTGGGAGGAGCTGGACATCCGCCCCGGCGATCAGGTGTCCATCAGCCTCGCGGGACTGACCATTCCCCGGCTCGACGGCGTCGTATTACGCGCCGCCGAACGCCCAGCCTTGAACGCGCCGCTGGCAGCGGACTTTCATCATTTGAGTTGCTGGCAACCGACGCCGGGCTGTGAAAGCCAGTTTCTCGCGCGACTGACCTGGCTCAGCGGCAAGCAAGGGTTGGCCATGCCTCATGTCGGCCCAGGAACATGGGAGAAACTTTTCGAAACAGGCCACCTGAACGGCCTGCTGGATTGGTTGACCCTCGATGCTCAAGAGCTTGCTAACATTAACGGCTTCGGCGAGCGCAGCAGTACTCGTCTTCTAAACAGTTTCAACAGTGCCCGCCAACGCCCTTTTGCTCGCTGGCTCAAAGCTCTGGGTTTACCACCAACCGGCCAGGCAAACCTCGCCGACTCCTGGCAGGAACTGGCACAACGAAATACCGAACAATGGCAGGCCGAAGCCGGCATAGGCCCGGGACGCGCGGCGCAATTGAGCGCATTTTTCCGCGACCCGCAGGTCCTGGCCTTGAGCGACACATTACGTGCGGCGGGGATCGACGGTTTTTAGCAACCGCAGATTCTCGCCCGCCCGGGAACCCAAAGAGGCCGACGAGCTCAAACGCCCATCGCCCTATCGACCCGATTGCACCTGCACATGGAGCTTTTATGAAATTTCTTTCACCGCTCGCCCTGCTGACCCTTTGCAGCGTGATGGCCGCGCCACTGATGGCCGTCGAAGAGGCCCCGGGGCTGACCGGTTGTGCCGCCAAGAAACAGGGCATCATCAACCAGATCGAACTGGCCAAATCCCATGGCAACGCCGAACAGCAGGCAGGCCTGGAAACGGCACTGAGCGAAGTCACTGCGCATTGCACCGACGCTTCGCTGAAGAAGGAGCGGGAAAACAAGGTCCTCGACGCCAAGCATGACGTCAGCCAGCGCCAGGCCGACCTCGACAAAGCCATGAAGAAAGGCGACCCCGAGAAGATCAACAAGCGCAAAGACAAACTGGCCGAGTCGCGCAAGGAACTGCAGGACGCGCTCGACGAGCTGGATAAATAAGAAAAGGTAAAGTCAGGAATTTGTAGCGTTCTTCAGGGAGCTTCGCGAGCAGGCTCGCTCCCACAGGTGAATGCATTCCAATGTGGGAGCGAGCCTGCTCGCGAAAGCGTCAGCAAGAGCGCTGCAAATCAATGATCCCGAAACTCTTTATGGCACGCACTGCAGGCATCTTCGACCTTCTGCACCGCCGGCCCCAGGTTGCTGGCCTTGTAAGGCTGAACCTTGCTGGCAATCACCAATTCACCGGTGGCGGCTTCAAGGGTGCGGGCCATTTCCTGAAAGCGTGCCTGTTTCTGCCACACATCGCCCTTGGCGCTGGTGTGATCTTCTTCGCGCACCTGTGGAAAATGCTTCCACGGTTCCTGGGACAGCGCATCGAGTTTCACCGCGCCGTCAGCGAATTTCGGGCCGTCGAATGGAATGCGGCCGCGCAACATGCCACCCAGGTCTTCGCCGGTCTTGAGCATTTGTTTGAAGATTGCCTTGCGCTGGCCCAGTGGCGAATTCGGATCGACACCGCCGCACGCGGACAAGGTCAGGCAGGCCAGCAATACAACGGAAAGTCTTTTAAGAGTCATGGTGGCTTCAGGTCACGGGAAACGGCGGCCAGTATCCTCGCGTCATCGGCAAAGACCAATAGCCCTATTATCAATACGGGTTGTTTGAGCGCATGGAGCACTCAGGCAACCGACAAAGGAATTACTCCATGAACAGCCGTTTCAAGGCATGGCGTCACCGCCTCGCCTGGACCCTCCCGATGGTGGCCGTGCTCGCAGGCTGCACCGGCGGTGACAACAACAAACCCAAGACCCACGCGCTGGCGACTTACTCCAGCGCCACCTGGGAAGCCCTGCCGACGGTGTCCGATAACGACCTGGTCGCCGGCTTCGGTTCATGGCGCAGCGCCTGCACCCGACTCAAGGCCGACCCGATCTGGGGCTCGACCTGTGCCGCTGCCACCAACGTGCCGCAAACCGCCAGTGACATTCGCGGCTTCCTCAAACAGAACCTCGACGTCTACGGCCTGCGCGCCGCCAACGACAATCCCAACGGCTTGATCACCGGTTACTACGAACCGGTCTACCCCGGCAGCCTGACCCAAACTGACGTGGCGAACATCCCGGTATACGGGGTTCCAGAGGACATGATCATCGTCTCTCTGGACAGCATCTACCCGGAGCTCAAAGGCAAACGCCTGCGCGGACGGCTCGAAGGTCGCGTGCTCAAGCCTTACGACGATGCGGCAACCATCGAAACCAAAGGCGTCAAGGCGCCGGTCGTGGCGTGGCTGACCGACCCGATGAACCTGCAATTCCTGCAAATCCAGGGTTCCGGTCGCATTCAGCTCGACGATGGTCGCCAGTTGCGCATTGCGTATGCCGACCAGAACGGTCATCCGTATCGCCCCATCGGCCGCTGGCTGGTAGAGCAAGGCGAACTGAAGAAAGAAGACGTGACCATGGGCGCAATCAGCGACTGGGCCAAGGCCAACCCGGCGCGCATTCCGGAACTGCTCGGCAGCAACCCGAGCTATGTGTTCTTCACCCGCAACCCGGACAGCAATGAAGGCCCTCGCGGCTCGCTGAACGTACCGCTGACGGCGGGTTACAGCGCGGCGGTGGATCGCAAAGTGATTCCGCTGGGCAGCCTGTTGTGGCTATCCACAACGCGGCCGGACGGCTCCGCGCTGGTTCGCCCGGTGGCGGCTCAAGACACTGGCGGCGCGATTGCCGGCGAAGTCCGTGCGGATTTGTTCTGGGGCACCGGCGAAGCAGCCGGGCAACTGGCTGGCGACATGAAACAGCAGGGGCAAATCTGGATGCTCTGGCCCAAAGGCGCTGCCTTGCCGCAAGTGCCTCAGGTGGCTGATGCGGTTAAAGCCAACCCTTAATTACTGTGGCGGCAGATAGATAGCTTTCGCGGGCAAGTCGGATCGCCGCCCGCTCGCTCCTACAAGGATTGCTGTCGATCACACATTGTGTGCTCGCCGCAGATCTCTGTAGGAGCGAGCGGGCGGCGATCCGACTTGCCCGCGAAGGGGCCAAAATAAACACCGCAGATATGTCAGACCGAAATCACAAAGAAACTCACGATCAACCCCATCCCCACAAACCACACCAACGACCGCAGAATCGCCCAGTCCGCCAGGTAGCAAATGATGTACAGCAGACGGCTGGTGATGAACAACACCGACAGCACATTGATCGTCACCAGCTCGGCGTTGCCGGCCAGGTGGGCCACGATCACCGCCGCCGCGAACGCCGGGGTCACTTCGAAACTGTTCAATTGCGCCGCATAGGCGCGCCGGCCCAAACCATTCAGTGACTCGAGAAAATCCCGGGGGTCATGATTGTCTTTCAGTCCAAAACGGCCACTGATCTTGGCAATACCCACGCAGAGATAGGGCAGGAAGAACGCAATCAAAATGCACCACAGAGCAACCGTCATATCGCAGTCCCTTTCTTCGAGTTATAAAATCCGGATTCCGGTCAAAACTTCATCACCAACATGCCGATCAGCACCAGCCCACAGGCCAAGAGCCGCGGCCGACCGAAAGGTTCTTTCAGATAGCGCATGCCAAACAGCACCACCAGAATCACGCTGATCTCGCGCAATGCCGCCGCTTCTGCAATCGACCCCAGCTGCATCGCCCACAGCACCAGAGCGTAGCTGAACAACACGCAGAACCCGACCGCCAATCCCAAGCGCCATTGTTCACGCCAGAACAGCATGAACGCCGGCCGCTTGCGCACCAACGCCAGCAGCGGAAACGGCCAGGCGCTGAGCAACGTCACCCAGACCAGGTAGTCCAGCGGATGCGACCAGCGCCGCAACGCCTGGCCATCGATAAAGGTGTAGCAGCCAATGCACAGGCCAATCAGCGCCACCACCGGCAGCATCGACCACGGCAAACGCGTACCGCCACCGCCCTGCCACAGCAGGCACAGCATGCCCAACGGGATGAGCAGAATTCCGAAGATCTGCTGATTCGTCAGCACCTCCCCGGCAAAGATCAGCGTCAAGGCCAGCACCACTAACGGCGACAAGCCACGCATCAGCGGGTACACCAAACCGAGATCACCCACCCGATAGGCCTGAATCAGCAGATAGCGATAAAGCAATTCGAATGCGGCCGATGCGAGAATCCATGGCCAGATTTCAATCGGTGGCAGCGCCACGAACGGCAGCATCAGCGCGACAAAAAGCATCGCCACGCTGTCCATGCAGGCCACGACCAACGACCGTTCCGCACTGAATTTAATCAGGGTGTTCCACGCCGCGTGCAACAGCGCCGCCACCAACACCAACGCCGTTGCAAGCACGGCACACTCCTTTTGTTCATCATCCTCACCCTGTAGGAGCACGGCTTGCCGGCGAAGGCGTTCTTGAGACCGCTTTCGCCGGCAAGCCGTGCTCCTACAAGGGCGGGGAGATAATTGATTCGCCATATGTCAGCAGCTGTTTATACTGCAAGCGACCACGCCGCACTCAGTTGCGCACAGACTAATTCCAATAATTTCTGCCATGACCCGCTCTCTTCGAGAACGGTCGTCGGCCTGCGTATGCCTGATCACAGCGTCAAGACTACCGACAGAGACCTTGCGCATGCCACTCGCCTTGCTTGCCCTCGCTGTTGCCGCGTTCGGCATCGGCACCACTGAATTCGTCATCATGGGCTTGCTGCCCGACGTCGCTCGCGACCTCGCCGTGAGCATTCCCCACGCAGGCCTGTTGATCACCGGTTACGCCCTGGGCGTGGTGTTCGGCGCGCCGATCCTCGCGGTCGGCACCGCCAATATGCCGCGCAAAGCCACCCTGCTGGGCATGACACTGATGTTCATCCTCGGCAACGTGCTGTGCGCGTTGGCGCCAAACTACGCCACGCTGATGGCCGCCCGAGTGGTTACCGCGTTGTGCCACGGGGCGTTCTTCGGCATCGGTTCGGTGGTCGCGGCCGGCCTGGTCGCGCCGAACAAACGGGCGCAGGCGATTGCCATGATGTTCACCGGCCTGACCCTGGCCAATGTGCTCGGCGTGCCATTGGGCACCGCGCTCGGCCAATACGCCGGTTGGCGTTCGACGTTCTGGGCGGTGTCGGTGATCGGTGTGATCGCCGCGATTGCGCAATGGGTCTGGCTGCCGAAAGACATCGCCATGGACAAGGCCAACCTCGCCAGCGAGTTCAAGGTGCTGGGCAAGGTCAATGTGCTGCTGGCCCTGGGCATGAGCGTGCTGGCGTCGACCAGCCTGTTCAGCGTGTTCACCTACATCGCGCCGATCCTGCAGGACATCACCGGGGTCAGCCCGCACGGCGTGACCATTATGTTGCTGTTGTTCGGCGTCGGTTTGACGGCGGGCAGCATGCTCGGCGGCCGCCTGGCCGACAGTCGCTTGCTGCCTTCACTGGTGGGCATGGCGTTGGCGGTGGTGGTCGTGCTGGCCGCGTTCACGCAGACCAGTCACTCGGTGATTCCGGCGGCGATCACGCTGGTGTTGTGGGGGATCTTCGCCTTCGCCCTGTGCCCGATTCTGCAACTGCTGATCATTGATCAGGCGCACGAAGCACCCAATCTGGGTTCGACGTTGAACCAGAGCGCTTTCAATCTCGGTAATGCGGCCGGCGCGTGGATTGGCGGGCTGGTGGTCGCCAGCGGCGCGGATCTGGCGGACTTGCCGTGGACCGGCGCGCTGGTCAGTGGCTTGACGGTGCTGACAGCGCTTTTCTTCATTTATCTGCAACGTCGCGGTGCCGTTGCGCTGGACCCGGCCGGCTGACCTGACAGGTCATAGAGACATCCGGCAGCCCCCTTTGTGACGGTCAGAAAACGGAGCGCCAGCGTCAAGGCAATCTGGACGCACGTTGTGTGACGTTTCTTCAGGCCCTTGGACCGGTATCCTGATGCCCACCTGGAAGCCCCGGGACAGAGCCTTTCGCGTCATACAGAGGGGCTTTGTCAATCAACTTGAGGCATGTGTTCCAAGTTAATACATCGTGCTCCCGAGCCCCCGCCACTCTCCTAAAGTGCAACTTCCGAACCGCCCTCAAAGGAAGAGGCACTCATGAACAACCTCACACATACCTCAACGCTCTCACCGCTTCCATCGACCAGCGCGGACAATGCCACCCGTGGCTTATCTGCAGGTCCGATTGACAATGATTGGAGTGATTTCATGACCGGGTCGACGCAAGTCGGTCAGGGCCAGCCTGAAACTCTGGTGCATTCGTTGAGCGATCAAGGGGTGTCGATCCGTCGCTATGAAAACGGCGTGGTCGAAATACACCTCAAACGCCCCCAAATCGAGCGCCTGGTGCACACCGGTGGAAACGCCGGAGGCCTCGCCTTCTCTGGTCATGAACCCAGCGAAACATACACTTTCAATTCCATGGGTGGCGCACTCTTGGCCCTCGATGACCAAATGTTCGAAGCGGCGATGCTGGAGCTGAAGAACGATCAAGCCTGCGAAGCAGTCATCGCCTTCCGACAGCAAGCTCAACACGCCTTGGACGACTTGAAACAAGCAGTGATTGATGCCTTTTCCACATCGAGGGACAGACTGGAACTCTCTAGAGAGATGCATGAAGCGATGCATTATTTAGATCAAGTTGGCGATACACCCGGAAAAACCGCGTGGCTGGCGATGAAGCTCAACCATCGAAGCGCCCCGGACTACCGGGAGCTGCTTCAAGCCGTCAAACGCCTGCATGCCGAAACTACGGGACCGAAGTCTGTGGTTTTGACCGAGGCAATCACGCAAATGGGCATCCGAGAATCTGACTGATAGCTGCACTGGACCGTAAAGGCCGGACGAGCACTGAGAACTCGCCCGGCCCATTGCCTAGCGTTCCTCGGATGTTGATTCAGCCTCGCCTCCCTTATCTTTCGGCGGCCCGCTTTCGCTGCGAATCTGCGCATGGCTCAACAGCGCAAAGATAAAGCTGCCACCGATAATGTTCCCCGCCAGCGTGGGACCTGCGAACACCAGCCAGAAATCCTTCCACGGCAACTCGCCGGCAAACACCAGATACGACACCTCGGCCGAACCGACGACGATGTGGGTGAAATCC
This sequence comes from Pseudomonas sp. IT-P44, assembly GCF_949768225.1. Lineage (NCBI taxonomy): Bacteria > Pseudomonadati > Pseudomonadota > Gammaproteobacteria > Pseudomonadales > Pseudomonadaceae > Pseudomonas > Pseudomonas sp. IT-P44. Next base: position 198,244 of record NZ_CATKQM010000101.1, read on the forward strand.
CCCAGCGCCATGAGGTAGGTGATGAGGATGATGATCCACATCTTGGCGCTCTCCATGGACGGGATCATCCAGACCATGGTCGCGATCATCCAGCCCGACACGATGCCTTTGGCGAACATCTTGCTCGCGTCGTTCTCCATGACTTTGCGCCCGATATCGAGGAAGGCCAGGTCGGTCCTGGTGTCGAAAATCGGCAGGTGCAACATCACATACGCGACCAGCAAGGTGCCGCAAAGGTTGCCCACCAGCACCACCGACCACAGCCGCAACAACCGGCCGAAATTGTTCAGGGTGGGTTTGGTCATGACCGGCAGCACCGCCGTCAGGGTGTTCTCGGTGAACAATTGCTGGCGGGCGAGGATGACCGCAAGGAACCCGGCGCAGTAACCGAAACTGGCAATCACCTTGAAGTGTTCACCATCCGGCAGGCGCGAGTTGAGCAACCCCATGGCCATCAGCGACAGGCCCATGGTCAGGCCGGCGGCGAGCGCCGACCACCATAGCGCGGCGACGCTGCGTTCGAGTTCCTGATCGCCCTGGGTGCGGATGATTTCGTGCAATACAGCCGCACGTGGCGGCTGGCTTTTTTCGACGTCGTGCCGTTCTTCAGCCGAGAGGTTCGGGGTCTTGCCGTCTTTTTGCGCGTCCATAGAGCTCCGGAACCGGTGGCGTGTCATGTAGGTACGACACGCGGGGTTCGGCGCTTGTTCAGTGGCCCCACAAATGAAACCGCATTCTGTAGGAGCCAGCTTGCTGGCGATGGGGTCGACTCGGTTTCTGCGCTGTCGCTGATTACGCTATCGCCAGCAAGCCGGCTCCTACGGAACTCGCATTACTCGTCCTTGAACTGGTCTTTGACGTATTTGATCTCGGTTCGGCCGTGTGGGGCGGGCAGGCCGTCTTCACCGAGGTTGACGAAGACCATCTTCTCCACCGTCAGGATGCTTTTGCGGGTGATCTTGTTGCGCACTTCGCAGGTCAGGGTGATCGAGGTGCGGCCGAACTCGGTGGCGGTGATGCCCAGTTCGATGATGTCGCCCTGGCGCGAGGCGCTGACGAAGTTGATTTCGGAAATGTACTTGGTCACCACGCGCTGATTGCCCAACTGGACGATGGCGTAGATCGCCGCTTCTTCGTCGATCCAGCGCAACAGGCTGCCGCCGAACAGCGTGCCGTTGGGGTTGAGGTCTTCGGGTTTTACCCATTTGCGGGTGTGGAAATTCATATTCACTCCTGAGCGTCTTGCCGAATGATGGGTGCCATCATGGCAGAGCCCGGACTAGAGCTCTATTAAGCATCGTCTATGGTCACGATTACCGTTCGGACATTGACCGACAGAAACGCTTTGGAAGATCAGCATAGCCCGCTATAATCGCCCCCGTTTCAAAACGGTAACGTTCCATTGATACCGTTTTCCCGCCACCTGTCCGAGGGGCGCTGCAGCAGGTTCAACCTGTCAGGCTCGGATGGGGCGTTGACTGGCCACGGCCAGACACTAAACGCACAACGGCGCCCATTCGCATACATTACGAATGGAGGCTCTTCATGAGCGCTGTTATCACGCCTGCAGATTTTAACGATTACAAAGTCGCCGACATGTCCCTGGCTGCCTGGGGCCGTCGCGAAACCATCATCGCTGAATCCGAAATGCCAGCCCTGATGGGTCTGCGCCGCAAGTACGTCGGTGAGCAGCCGCTCAAAGGCGCCAAGATTCTCGGCTGCATCCACATGACCATTCAGACTGCCGTGCTGATCGAAACCCTGGTTGCCCTGGGTGCCGAAGTTCGCTGGTCGTCCTGCAACATTTTCTCGACTCAGGATCAGGCCGCTGCTGCTATCGCCGCTGCTGGCATCCCGGTATTCGCCTGGAAAGGCGAGACTGAAGAAGAGTACGAGTGGTGCCTGGAGCAAACCATCCTGAAAGATGGCGCGCCTTGGGATGCCAACATGATCCTCGACGACGGCGGCGACCTGACCCAGCTGCTGCACGACAAGTACCCACAGGTTCTGGATCGCGTTCACGGCGTGACCGAAGAAACCACCACCGGCGTTCACCGCCTGCTGGACATGCTGGCCAAGGGCGAGCTGAAAATCCCGGCCATCAACGTCAACGACTCGGTGACCAAGTCCAAGAACGACAACAAGTACGGCTGCCGTCACAGCCTGAACGATGCGATCAAGCGTGGCACCGACCACCTGCTGTCCGGCAAGCAAGCGCTGGTCATCGGTTACGGCGACGTGGGCAAGGGCTCCGCTCAGTCCCTGCGTCAGGAAGGCATGATCGTTAAAGTCTCCGAAGTCGACCCGATCTGCGCCATGCAAGCCTGCATGGACGGTTTCGAACTGGTTTCGCCGTTCATCGACGGTATCAACACCGGTACCGAAGCAAGCATCGACAAAGCGCTGCTGGGCAAGATCGACCTGATCGTGACCACCACCGGCAACGTCAATGTTTGCGACGCGAACATGCTCAAAGCCCTGAAGAAGCGCGCTGTTGTCTGCAACATCGGCCACTTCGACAACGAAATCGACACCGCTTTCATGCGCAAGAACTGGGCATGGGAAGAAGTGAAGCCACAGGTTCACAAAATCCACCGTACCGGTCCTGGCGCATTCGATGCCCAGAACGACGACTACCTGATCCTGCTGGCCGAAGGCCGTCTGGTTAACCTGGGTAACGCCACCGGTCACCCAAGCCGCATCATGGACGGTTCGTTCGCCAACCAGGTTCTGGCGCAGATCTTCCTGTTCGGCCAGAAGTACGCCGACCTGTCGCCAGCCCAGAAAGCCGAGCGCCTGACTGTTGAAGTACTGCCGAAGAAACTCGACGAAGAAGTGGCCCTGGAAATGGTCCGCGGTTTCGGCGGCGTCGTGACTCAACTGACCAAGACCCAGGCCGACTACATCGGCGTGACTGTCGAAGGTCCGTTCAAGCCGCACGCTTACCGCTACTGATTCGACCTGCTGTCCGCTCCCCATGGGAGCGGACTTAAGCAGAAACCACGCTCCCCTGTAGGAGCGAAGCTTGCTCGCGAAAGCATCACCGCGTTGTTTCTGAAGCACCGTGTTGTTGCTTTCGCGAGCAAGCTTCGCTCCTACAGTAAACGTGGCGACTGCAAGGCTTACGCGTTTCCAAGGATATGACCATGTCCCAAGACCGTCGCTACAGCTTCGAGTTCTTCCCTACGAAGACCGACGCTGGGCATGAAAAGCTGCTCGCCACTGCTCGTCAGCTGGCCACGTACAACCCCGATTTCTTCTCCTGCACCTATGGCGCTGGCGGTTCGACCCGTGATCGAACCCTCAACACCGTGTTGCAGCTCGAAAGCGAAGTCAAAGTCCCTGCCGCACCGCATCTGTCCTGCGTAGGCGACAGCAAGGACGACTTGCGCGGCCTGCTGGCGCAATACAAGGCTGCCGGCATCAAGCGTATCGTTGCCCTGCGCGGTGACCTGCCTTCGGGCATGGGCATGGCCAGCGGCGAAATGCGCCACGCCAACGACCTGGTCCAATTCATTCGTGAAGAGACCGGTGATCATTTCCACATCGAAGTCGCCGCCTACCCGGAGATGCATCCGCAAGCGCGCAATTTCGAAGACGATCTGACCAATTTCGTGCGCAAAGCCAACGCTGGCGCCGACAGTGCGATCACCCAGTACTTCTTCAACGCCGACAGCTACTTCTACTTCGTCGAGCGTGTACGGGCGATGGGCGTGAACATCCCGATCGTGCCGGGCATCATGCCGATCACCAACTACAGCAAGCTGGCGCGCTTCTCCGATGCCTGCGGTGCGGAAATCCCGCGCTGGATCCGCAAGCAACTGGAAGCCTACGGCGACGACACCCAGAGCATTCAAGGCTTTGGTGAACAAGTCATCACCGAAATGTGCGAACGCCTGCTGCAAGGTGGCGCGCCAGGGCTGCACTTCTACACACTGAACCAGGCTGAAGCGAGTCTGGCGGTGTGGAACAACCTGAAGTTGCCGCGCTGATAAACGTTTAAAGCAAGATCAAAAGATCGCAGCCTTCGGCCACTCCTACATTCGGGCATGTTTAATCCCTGTAGGAGCGGTCGAAGGCTGCGATTTTTTGCTTTCTACGTACTTTTATTGTGATGCAACACACGGAGATAGAGCATCTGCAGTCGGTTTCTGGCTCTTTCCCGTTTCTCGTCGTAATCTCAAGCCCATGCCTTTGATCCCACAGTTAATTGCCGTGCTGGTTTTCACTTGCCTGAGCTTCGCCGCTCGGGGCGAGAAGCTACGCATTGTCACTGAACCGTGGGCGCCTTATGTCTACGAGGAAAATGGCAAATCACTGGGCCTGGACTACGAAACCACGGCCATCGTCTTCAAGCGCCTGGGGATCGAAGTCGAGTGGCAGTTCCTGCCGTGGAAACGCTGCCTGTCGATGCTTGAAACCGGCCAGGCCGATGGCGCGCTGGACATTTTTCACAGCGACGAGCGCGAGGCGACCCTGCTCTACCCCAGCGAACCGCTCTCGGAAGTCCAGTTCGTGCTGTTCTATGCCAACGAACGCCCGCATCCGTTTCGCACCCTCGACGATCTGAAAGGCCTGACGATAGGCACCTCGCCGGGCTATCTGTACAGCCCGGACTTCCGTGAATCGACGCTGTTCACGCGCGAACCGGCGCCCACCCATGAAGCCAACTTCGGCAAACTGGTGCGCGGCAGGATCGACCTGCTGATCACCGACCGCCGGGTGGGCCAGCATTTGCTCGACGAATTGAATATCCGCGACCAGATCAGCGAAAACCCGACCGTCATCAGCCAGCAGAGCCAGTTTCTGGCAGTGCGCCGCAACGCGGGCATGGATTTGCTGGTGCAGCGTTTCGGCGCCGAGCTCAAACGATTCAAGCGCGAACCCGCGTACGCCGAACTGAGCGCCCGTTATGGCGCCGATCCGGCTACCAGCACGAAAACTGCCGGGGCCACCGCTGCCCGCGAAAAAACCGTTGAGCAGCAGGAAAGCGGCGCGCAGTGATTGCTCTGTTATACTCCGGCCTTCCCGCCAGGCTCACGCCCGGACGCTCGGACTTGTTCAAGGCATCTCGACCCCGCTACAGCGCAGCTTTTCAGCCCGCGCGAGCGCTCCAGACGAGCCTTCGAGGCCCAGCAGGACCGGACGGGATTGCGTCCTCTTAAACGCCATTCGCGCCAGGCAAGACTCCCATTGGGCCAAGCCCTAACTAAAACAGGATTACTCATGTCCTTTGCTTCCCTCGGTCTCTCCGAGGCTTTAGTCCGCGCCATCGAGGCAGCGGGCTATACCGAGCCTACTCCGGTGCAACAGCGGGCCATTCCCGCCGTGTTGCAAGGTCGCGACCTGATGGTTGCGGCTCAGACAGGTACTGGCAAAACCGGTGGCTTCGCCCTTCCGATCCTGGAGCGGTTGTTCCCTAACGGTCACCCGGACAAATCCCAGCGTCATGGCCCGCGTCAACCGCGCGTACTGGTCCTGACCCCTACCCGCGAACTCGCGGCTCAAGTACACGAGAGCTTCAAGGTCTATGCCCGTGACCTGAAGTTCGTCAGCGCCTGCATCTTCGGCGGCGTCGGCATGAACCCACAGGTTCAGGCCATGTCCCGTGGTGTTGACGTGCTGGTGGCCTGCCCTGGCCGCCTGCTCGACCTCGCCGGCCAAGGCAGCGTCGATTTGTCACACGTGGAAATCCTCGTACTGGACGAAGCCGACCGCATGCTCGACATGGGCTTTGTCCATGACGTGAAGAAGGTCCTGGCCCGCCTCCCGGCCAAGCGTCAGAACCTGCTGTTCTCGGCGACGTTCTCCAAGGACATCACCGACCTCGCCGGCAAGCTGCTGCACAACCCGGAACGCATCGAAGTGACGCCGCCGAACACCACGGTCGAGCGTATCGAGCAACGGGTTTTCCGCCTGCCAGCCAACCACAAGCGTTCGCTGCTGGCGCATCTGATCACTGCGGGCGCCTGGGAACAGGTGCTGGTGTTCACCCGCACCAAGCACGGCGCCAACCGCCTGGCCGAGTACCTGGATAAACATGGCCTCAGCGCTGTCGCCATCCACGGTAACAAGAGCCAGAACGCGCGCACCAAAGCCCTGGCCGACTTCAAGGCCGGCGAAGTGCGCATCCTGGTCGCTACCGACATCGCTGCACGCGGCCTCGACATCGACCAGTTGCCACACGTGGTCAACTTCGAACTGCCGAACGTCGACGAAGATTACGTGCACCGTATCGGCCGTACTGGCCGTGCCGGTCGTTCGGGCGAGGCGATCTCGCTGGTGGCTCCGGACGAAGAAAAACTGCTGAAAAGCATCGAACGCATGACCAAGCAGAAAATCGCCGACGGCGACCTGATGGGCTTCGATTCCAGCGCCGTGGAAGCCGAGAAGCCGGAAGTGCGCGAGCGTCCGGACGTGCGTAACCCGCGCAACCCACGTGGCCCGCGCGGCGACGGTCCGAACGGCAGCGGCGGTGGTGGCGGTCGTAAAGACAAGGGCAAGGACAAGGGCGGCAAGGAAAAACCGGCGGCCAGCGGCCGTGGCGAGCGCCCGGCACGTGAGCAGAAGCCACGCGAAGGCACGCCTGCCCGCGAGCAACAGCGCCCGGCGCCACGCGCTGCCGCTGATCGCGCTCCGGACGAGTTCCTGGACGACGATATCGATAACTTCGGTAACCGCGTCGACTACGTGCCTCAAGCCAAACCGGCCCAGGGCCGTGGCCGCCGTCCGGGTGCTCCGGCACAAGGCACGGCCGCTGGCGCAGGTGCTCCACGCACCGGCGGCAAGCCTCAGGGTCGCCAAAGCGGTCCACGCAGCAGCGACGGCGCCTCCACTGGCACGCCGCCAGCCAAGCGCAGCGGTCCACGCAACGGCGCGCCACGTGACGGTCAGGCCCGTCGCGAAGAAGGCCGCAACCGTCGCCCGGCACGTGACGAGCAGTCACGCTCGGAACCGGCTGTGCAAAACCCGCGTGGCCCGGCTCCGAAGATCATTCACAAGGAGTCGAAAACCGATCGTTTCCCGACGCCTGAACAGCTTGATCAATTGCCAGGCCGTCCGCGCGGTGAGAAACCAGCGTTGCTGACTCGCAACCGCTGAGTTTTACCCAGCAATGAAAAATGCCCCTGATCTCACGATCCGGGGCATTTTTTTCTGCTCTTCGTAGGAGCGAGGCTTGCCCGCGAAGGGGTCAACCGGATTTCTGTGGTGAGGCCGCTGGCGCTTTCGCGGGCAAGCCTCGCTCCTACAGGATTCGTGGTGCGACGCAGATTACGCTTGGCAATAAAAAACGCCCCCGATCGTGAGATCGGGGGCGTTTTTGTGTCAGGCGCGAAAATTACTTCGCTTTGACACCTTCAAACGTCACGTACAGTTCAACCGCGTCGGACGCTGGGCCCAGGTCTTTCTGCTTGCCGAAATCGGAACGCTTGAGGTTGGTGGTGCCTTCGAAGCCGGCACGGTAGCCGCCCCATGGATCCTTGCCTTCACCCAGGAAGGTCGCCTTGACCACGACTGGCTTGGTCACGCCAGCGATGGTCAGATCACCCGCCACGTCCGCAGTGTCTTTGCCAGCGGCGTTTTTGCCGGTGGATTTGACGCTGGTGGAAACGAAGGTGGCTTTAGCGAATTTGCTCGCGTTCAGGAAATCACCGCTGGCGATGTGCTTGTCGCGTTCGGCGTTGTTGGTGAAGACGCTGGCGGTGTTCACATTGAACTCGATCTTGGCGTCTTCAGGCTTGGCAGCGTCGAAGCTGAACTTGCCGTCGATATCCTTGAAGGTACCGGTGATGAAGCTGTAGCCCAGGTGGCTGATCTTGAAGTCAACGAAGGCGTGCTGGCCTTCCTTGTCGACGACATAATCAGCTGCCATTACGTTACCGGCGGACAGCAGAGCGGAACCGATTGCCAGAGCGGCGAGGGTCTTTTTCAACATGCTTTCTATTCCTTTGGAGTCGAGGTTGAACTTCAGGCTTTGCGACCCAGCATTCGAGTAAGGGTCGCATCACGATCGATAAAGTGGTGCTTCAATGCTGCCAACGCATGGAGACCGGAAAAAATTACCAGCACCCATGCCAGATACAGATGAATCTCACCGGCGGTGTCTGCCTGGTCCGGTAGTCCGGAAACCAGTGCAGGAACTTCGAACAGGCCAAACACCGGAATCCCGACACCATCTGCGGTGGAAATCAGGTAACCGGCAATCATCACAGCAAACAGACCCAGGTACAGGAACGAATGGCCAAACTTCGCGCCGATGCGCGTCAGCCGGCCATAGCTTTCCAGCGTTGGCGGTGGTGGGCTGATAAAGCGCCACAGCACCCGAAGCACCATCACGGCCAGCAACACCAGGCCAATGCTCTTGTGCAACTCCGGCGCATCTTTGCGCCAGGTGCTGTAGTAGTCGAGATCGACCATCCACAGGCCCAGTGCAAACAGACCGAAGACCGCCAGCGCCACGCCCCAGTGCATGAAGATGCTGACCCAACCGTAGCGGGAAGAAGAGTTACGTAGCTGCATGCCCAAATCCTGTGAGAATTGCGACCAAGACTATCGAGTTATCTATCGAATTAAAGCGGAAAATTTCGCTTTGAAATATCGAGAAATACGATCAAGAGTCTGAAATCGGTGAGTTAAGGAAAGATTAACGACCAATGTGTGAAAAAAAATGACGTCCAGATCAAGAACACCAATGCCATGAGATTTATTCAATTCTTTTCTTCAGGCATAAAAAAACGCGGCATTTGCGCCGCGTTTCTTTAATCCAGACGCTTACTGCGCTTTGGTATCAGCTACCGGAGTTGCAGCAGGTTTGGCTGCTGGTTTCTTCGCCGCTTCAGCTTTCTTTGCCGCCGGTTTCGCCGGGGCCTTTTTGGTTTCGGCCGCAGGCTTTTTCGCCGGTGCCTTGGCCGCAGCCTTCTTGGCCGGCTCGGCTTTCACCGGTGCGGCAGGTTTCGGCGCTTCCACTGGCGCAGGGGCCGGGGCTGCTACTGGAGCCGGTGCCGGGGCTGGCGGTGTGACGGGCTCTGGCGCTTTCACGGGTTCCGGCTTCTTGTCGTCGTCCGAGGAACCACCGAACAGGTTGCTGAAGAAGTTGCCTTTCTTCGCCGCCACTGCGCCGGCTGCTGCAGCAGTCGCTGCCGGAACAACCTTCGCCGGTTCAAACGACTTGCCGGCCGCCAGGTCTTCAACCTGACCGGCTGCACGCTGACCAGTGCGCAACGCGCCTTCCAGAGTGCCCGGGTACAAGGTGTCGGTGTGTTCGCCAGCGAACGCTACGCGTTGCAGCGGACGTTCCCACAGGCGCCAGAACTTGCTGATCTGGCCCGGACCGAAGGCCAGGTAAGCGCCGCCCATCGACGGGTCGGTGCTGTAGCGACGGATTTCATAACCGGTGAACGAACCGCGCGCCTGTGGATAAAACGTGTGCAAGCGAATCAGCACCTGATCGGCCATCTGCTTGTCGCCGAAGGCCTGCATCACTCGTGCGTTGTCGCCGGACAGGTTGATCACCACGTTGGCGCCACCCTTCAGCGCCGGCTCGACCCACAACATGCCCAGGCCGGTGTTGCTGTAGATCTCGCCGGACATGCGCGCCTTGCTTTCCCAGACCGGCGTCTTGAACTTCAGCATGATCTGGTCGCGCCAACCGTAGTTGGTGCCTTTGATCGCGCCCATGTGTTGGGCATCCAGCGCCGGGGTCATCACGATTTTGTTGAGGGCGCGCAACGGCACCGCGACCACGACGTAGTCAGCCTGATAGCCGACGCTGCCGACCTTGACGGTCACGCCGTCCTTGTCCTGGGTGATGGACGAGACCGGGGAACTGGTCTTGATGGTTTTCAGCTGTTTGACGAAGGCTTGTGCCAGCACCGGGCTGCCGCCCAGCAGGCGCGAAGCGCGCAGGTCACGGTCGGACACGCCACGGTAAACCCGGCTCTGTTGTGCGTAGTACAGCAACGACAGGCGCGAAGGTTCGTCATAACGGGTACGGATTTGCTGATTGATCAATTGACGAGCCGTGGCTGGCAACGTCAAACGGTCGAGCCAGTTGGAGACGTTGATCTGGTCCAGGGCATGCAGCGCGCTGGTTGCGGCAGGGTTCAGCGGGTCTTCGATCGAGCGCGCCAGGTCGTCCAGGGTCTTCTCGTAACGCTTGAGCGCGTCAGCGGTGGCCGGCTCTTTGGTGGCCAGGTCAGCGGCGGTGTAATACACGCCGTCGATCAGGTAGCTCGGCGTGCGCACGAATTCAGGGGCCGGCGTGGTGCTCAGCTTGAAGGTCGATACGTACTTGTTCAAAACCGGCTGAGTCTTGTCGTTGCCGATCCATTCGCTGGTGGCCATGCCGGAACGACCGCCCAGGGTCGGTTTGGCTTCCAGCAGGGTGACCTGCCAGCCCTTGTTCTGCAGTTCGTACGCCGCCGTCAGGCCCGAGAGCCCGCCGCCAATCACGATCGCCGTTTTATCCTTGGCCAGCGCAGACACGCTGAACAGCCCCAACATCACCAGCGCACAGGCGCGCAGCCAACCAGCAGACATTCAGCGAACTCCGGAAATACACGTAGAAAAAAGCGGTTTTGCGAGTCAGACGACTCAAAGAACCGCGAAGAATACGTTAGCCATCAAAGGGCCGCCAGCGACGTCTATCGCCCTATACAAAGTAGCTCATTCGACACAATGGGTTGTCCCGATGCCACGCATTGCATAGGCTTGCGCGATTGTATGTCCGCGCCTGTCGCGGACCGCCTCGAGGAGACTGGAAATGGGCCTGAATAATCAGTGGATGCAACGCGATCTCGCCGTGTTGTGGCATCCCTGCACCCAGATGAAAGACCACGAACAGTTGCCGCTGATCCCGATCAAGCGCGGTGAAGGCGTGTGGCTGGAAGACTTCGAAGGCAAACGCTACCTCGACGCCGTCAGCTCCTGGTGGGTCAACGTGTTCGGCCACGCCAACCCGCGCATCAACCAGCGCATCAAGGATCAGGTCGATCAGCTGGAACACGTGATCCTCGCCGGTTTCAGCCATCAGCCGGTGATCGAGTTGTCCGAGCGTCTGGTGAAGATGACGCCGGAAGGCCTGACCCGATGCTTCTACGCCGATAACGGTTCGTCCTGCATCGAAGTCGCGCTGAAAATGAGCTTTCACTACTGGCTCAACCGCGGCCAGCCGAACAAGAAGCGCTTCGTCACCCTGACCAACAGTTACCATGGCGAAACCATGGCGGCGATGTCGGTGGGCGACGTGCCGCTGTTCACCGAAACCTACAAGGCGTTGCTGCTGGACACCATCAAGGTGCCGAGCCCCGATTGCTACCTGCGCCCTGAAGGCATGGGCTGGGAAGAGCATTCGCGGAACATGTTCGCCGCGATGGAACAGACCCTGGCCGAAAATCACGACACCGTCGCGGCGGTGATCGTCGAGCCGCTGATCCAGGGTGCCGGCGGCATGCGCATGTATCACCCGGTTTACCTGAAACTGCTGCGCGAAGCCTGCGACCGTTATGGCGTGCACCTGATCCACGACGAAATCGCCGTCGGCTTCGGCCGCACCGGAACGATGTTCGCCTGCGAACAGGCCGGCATCCGCCCGGACTTCCTCTGCCTGTCCAAGGCCCTGACTGGCGGTTACCTGCCGCTGGCGGCGTGCGTGACGACGGAAGATGTCTACAGCGCGTTCTACGACGACTACCCGACCTTGCGCGCGTTCCTGCATTCGCACAGTTACACCGGCAATCCGCTGGCGTGCGCGGCGGCGTTGGCGACACTGGATATCTTCGAAGAAGACAACGTGATCGAGAACAACAAGGCGCTGGCCCAGCGCATGGCCTCCTCCACCGCGCACCTGGCCGATCATCCGAACGTCTCGGAAGTGCGTCAGACCGGTATGGTGCTGGCCATCGAGATGGTCAAGGACAAGGCGACCAAAGAAGCTTATCCGTGGCAGGAACGTCGTGGCTTGAAGGTGTTCCAGCACGCGCTGGAACGCGGTGCTTTACTTCGACCGCTGGGCAGCGTGGTGTATTTCCTGCCGCCGTACGTGATCACCCCGGAGCAGATCGACTTTCTGGCGGAAGTAGCCAGTGAAGGGATCGACATTGCGACACGCAACAGTGTGAGCGTGTCGGTGCCGCAGGATTTCCACCCCGGCTTCCGCGATCCGGGTTGATTGATTGGCTTGAGCTTGTGGGTGTCTGGGCTGCCGCTTTCGCGAGCAAGCCCGCTCCCACAAGGGGAATGCATTTCAATGTGGGAGCGGGCTTGCTCGCGAATGAAGTCGCCACCGATTCAGATGATTTAACACTTTCCAGAGAACCCGCATGAGACTGTCCCGCTTCTTTATCGACGCCCCCCTGAGCACTGGCGAGCACGAGTTGCCCGAGGCCCAGGCCCATTACATCAGCCGCGTGCTGCGCATGGCCGAGGGTGATGCGTTGCAACTGTTCGACGGTTCGGGTCATGAGTTTCGCGCGAAGCTGGTCGAGGTCGGCAAGAAGCGCGTCGTGGTGCAGATCGACGAAAGCTTCGCCGGGCAAATCGAATCGCCGCTGCAGATCCATCTCGGCCAGGGCCTGTCCCGTGGCGAGCGGATGGACTGGGCGATTCAGAAAGCCACCGAACTGGGCGTGAGCGAAATCACCCCGATCTTCAGCGACCGCTGTGAAGTCCGCTTGAAGGACGAGCGCGCCGACAAACGCCTGATGCACTGGCGCCAGGTGGCGATCAGCGCATGCGAGCAATGCGGGCGTTCACGGGTACCGGTGATTCACCCGCCGATGTTGTTGGCGGACTGGTTGAAGCAGACCGAGGCGGAGTTGAAGCTGGTGCTGCATCCGGTGGCTGAGCCGTTGGTGAGTCATGCCAAACCTTCAAGTCTGGCATTCCTGATCGGTCCGGAGGGAGGTTTGTCCGATGCCGAAGTCGATCAGGCCAAGGCCAGCGGCTTCCAGGCCGCCCGCCTCGGCCCGCGGGTGTTGCGCACCGAGACTGCGCCAGTGGTTGCACTGGCGGTTGCCCAGCAACTTTGGGGTGATTTCTAGGCCGCCATCGCTAGCAGGCTAGCTCCCACATTGAATTTTGGGTGTTCACCAGTTTCATGTTCACTGGAGATTTCTGTGGGAGCTAGCCTGCTAGCGAATGGCCGCGACACGGTCTACAAGACGTAAAACATAATCGCCACAAAGTGCAGCAAACTCCCCGCGATCACGAACAAATGCCAGATCCCGTGCGCATGCCGCAACCGATGATCCAGGGCAAAAAAGATAATCCCCACGGTGTACAAAATCCCGCCCGACGCCAGCCAGGCAAACCCGGCCGTGCCCAGCGCCGCCAATAGCGGCTTGACCGCCACCAGCACGATCCAGCCCATCACCGCGTAAATCACGATCGACAGGATCCGCGCTTCCGAACGCGGCTTGATCTCCTGAAGGATGCCGATCAGCGCCAGCCCCCAGACAATCCCGAACAACGTCCAGCCCCACGGCCCGCGCAGGGTCACCAGGCAAAACGGTGTATAGCTGCCGGCAATCAACAGGTAGATCGAAAAGTGATCGACCTTCTGCATGATCGCTTTCTTGCGCCCGCGCACGCTGTGGTAAACGGTGGACGCGCTGTAGAGCACCATCAAGGTAAACCCGTAAATCGCCACGCTGACGATCTTCCACGGGCTGCCGTCCATGCCGGCAATCACCAGCATCCACACCACCCCAACCGTCGCCGCCACCGCCCCGACCAGATGCGTCCAGGCGTTCAATCTTTCCCCGTGGTACATGTGTTGCTCACCTCACAATCCAATGCAGCGTTGCGCAAGGCTCAGGCCTCAAGCGTAAAAGCGCAATGTTTCAAAACTGTAGGAGCCGGCTTGCTGGCGATGGCGGCCTCAAGATCAACGTAAATTTTGAGGCCCAATCGCCAGCAAACGGAACGCCGCCCGGCCGCTCCTACAAAGGTCTGCGCGAACCAGATGAATTAGGCACAATCGAGCCATTCGAATAAGAGTCACGCCCATGCTGATCGATGAAGAGTTGACCCTGAAAAAACTCGAGGTGTTCCTCGCCTTCATGCGCACCGGCAATCTGGCTCGCGCCGCTGCCGAGTTGCAGACCAGCAACGTCAGTGTGCACCGGGCGATCCACTCACTGGAAAGTGCCCTGCGCTGCCCGCTGTTCAAGCACGAAGGTCGTAACCTGACGCCGCTTGAAAGTGCTTACGTGCTGGAAGAACGGGCGCAAAAGCTGATTCAGGACGTGGTCGAAACCGTGCGTCTGACCCGCGAAGCCGCCGGGTTCTCGGCTGAGCGCTTCAAGTTGGGTTCGTTGTATTCGCTGACGGTGAAGACCGTTCCGCAACTGATCATGGGTCTGAAAATCCGCCGCAGCGAACTCAACATCGACCTGATCCTCGGCTCGAATTTCGACCTGTTGTACAAGCTCAAGAACATGGAAGTCGACGCGATCCTGGTGTCTTTGGACGAGAGCGTGAACGACCCGGATTGCGAGCAGATCCCGCTGTTTTCCGATGACATTTTCCTGGCCACCCCGGCGGACTCGAAGTTTGCCCAACGCACGGAAGTCGATCTGGCCGAAGTCCGCGACGAGACGTTCATTACCCTGACCCAAGGCTTCGCCACGCACCAGGATGGCAATCGGGTGTTCAAACAGGCGGGGGTCGAGCCGAAGGTGGCGATGCAGGTCAACGACATCTTCACCCTGCTGAGCATGGTCAGTTCGGGGGTGGGTTATGCGTTGCTGCCAGGAAGGATTGCAGCGGTGTATGAAAACCGGGTGAAGCTGATTCCGTTGCAGGAAAAGTATCGGTTGCAGCAGCACATTGGCGTGGTGTTTTTGAAGGCCAAGGAGCGCGACCCCAATTTGCTCGCGCTGCTGGCGGAGTGTCGGATGTATGCCAATCGCCAGGCTTAAGACCGCGTCGCACCCTTCGCGGGCAAGCCTCGCTCCTACAGGGATATGCAGTCTCTGTAGGAGCGAGGCTTGCCCGCGAAGACGTCAGCACATTCAACAATGACCCATCGGGTTAACCGACGATCCCGCGAACAATGAAATACAGCAGCGATGGCCCAAGCAAGCACCCAAGCCCGGTGTGGAACGTCGCCGTCAACGCGCCATAAGGCACCAACCGCCGATCCGTCGCCGCCAACCCGGCGGTCACACCGCTGACCGTACCGGCCAACCCGCCAAACACCATCGCCGAGCGCGGGTTATCCAACCCCATCCAGCGCGCTGCCATCGGCGTGCCGACCATCACCAGAATCGCCTTGATCAACCCGGTGGCAATCGACAACGCCACCACATCGGAACTCGCACCAATCGCCGCGCCAGTCACCGGCCCGACGATGTACGTCACCGCGCCCGCACCGATGGTGGTCATGCTGATTGCATCGCGATAACCGAACACCCAGGCAATGCTCGCCCCGACAATGAACGGCAACACCGTGCCCAGCAACAGCGCAATCACGCCGATCATCCCGGCCTTTTTCGCTTCGGTGGCCTGCACTTCAAACGCCGTGGCAACGATGGCAAAGTCGCGCAACATCGCCCCGCCCATCAAACCGATACCCGAGAACAGTGTCAGGTCCGCCAGGCCTTTTTGCCCGCCGGTCATGGTGCCGCCGACCCACGCCAGGACCAGGCCGATGACAATGGCAATTGCCGAGCCATGAATCCGCCCGAACGTCAGGCGTTTGGACAACACCACCGACACCCACATGATCACGCCAACGAACGCGAACGCCGTGACCAGACCGTTAGTTGCCAAGCCTTTCTCGATGACTTCCAACATATCAGCGGCCTCCTACTGGCGTGCCGAGGGGCGTGAGTTCCGCAGGTTCATCAGGCAACGGTTCGCCTTTGTGGGTCCGGCTGATCAGGGCAATGGTGCAGCCGCAGAGCACCACCGAACCGATGGCCGCGAGCACCGCCACCGGGCCGCCGTGCAATGCGGTCACGACGTTCTGTTGCGCCGCCATCGCCACCACCACCGGAATGTACATGGCGCCCCAGAAGCCGACGCCCATCTCGCAATCCTTGGTCATGCCGCCGCGCTTTTGCATCCACAACCGCGCGCAGATCAACAGGATCATCGCGATCCCTACCCCGCCCACATTGGATTTGACGCCCAGCATTACGCCCAGCGCATCGCCCAGAATCACCCCTGCCAGCGTACAGATCGCCAACAGCGCCACACCGTAAATAATCATTGTTGTAGTCCTCAAAGTGCATCGTCGAATGTTGTTTTTGTTGTTCGAAGGCCTGAGTTGGAGGTCTAGAGTTGGCGGCTTCCCTCCTCACGCAACAGCGCCTGCAAGGTGTCGAGCCGCGCCCCGTCGAAGGCAATCACGGTGCCCTGCTCGAACACCCGGCGCGCCAGCCCGGTCAGCACCGCACCGGGCGGCAGTTCGATTTGTAGCCGTACGCCGCGCTCGTAGGCGCTTTGTACCGTGCCGCGCCAATCGACGATGCGGCACATGTTGTAAGCCAGGTCTTCGCGCAGGGCTTCAATGTTGATGATTGGCCGGGCGCGACTGCCGCTCAGATAGCCCACCGTCGGGCTTTTCAACTGCACGCTGGTGAAAGCTTCGGCCAGGATTTTCGCCGGCGCATCCAGCAGCGGGCAGTGCGACGGCACGCTGACGGCAAGGCGCTTGGCCAGGCCTGCGCCGCGTCCTTTCGCCAACTCGGCGACGGCCTTCATCGCGCCGTCGCTGCCGGCAATCACCACCTGGTTATCGGCGTTGATGTTGGCCAGGTAAACCGGCGTGTCGACGCTGTGAACCTGCGCCAGCAAGCCTTCCACTGTAGATAAATCGAGACCGATGATCGCGGTCATGCCGTAGCCGTGTGGATAAGCCTGCTGCATCAATTCACCGCGCAAGCTGACCAGATGCAGCGCATCGCTGAAGCTCAAGGCACCCGAAACCACGGCGGCCGGATAAGCACCAATGGACAAGCCCGCCACGTAATCCGGCGTCATGGATAACTGACGCGAAGCCGCGACACCGGCAATCAACAGGCACAGCTGAACCGCCCGTGTCGATTTCAATGCTTCAGCGCAATCCAGCAGCAATGCGTCTTCGCCAAGCACTTCGCTCGCCTCGATCACCGTCTCGCGAGGCAAACGATGGAGCATGCCCGGCTGCTGCGCGCCCTGGCCGGGGAACACCAACAAACTGCTCACGCTGCTTGCTCCTGCGGGTTCCACGGATCGATCACAAGGCAGGCTTCACTCGCGTTTTTCAGCAACACCCGACGCGCAGGACCGGCCCATTCACGCAGGGCGACGGCGCCAAATGGCGTCTGCAATTGCATGTCCACCTGGCACGCGGCGCTGTCCAGAATCTTCAGCAGTCCCTGCGCCTTTAACCGTTCCAGAACCTGCGGCGTACGCAGGACCAAATCCAGATCGCTGCCCTCATGCAAGGCAACAATGCCACTGGCCAATTCAAACCCGGCACTGCCGCTGACGCCCCACACCCAACCGCAGTCATCGAGCAACGGCCGCAATTGGTTGAGGGCCTGCACGGCGGGCAAATCCCGATCGATCGAGACATGACACAGCGCTTCCGGTGTGACCCGACGCTGAACCGCATCGACCGCCATCACCGTCGCATACCGCTGCTCACGCAACCGACCACGCACCCCGACCGCGATAAAACCCGGCGTACTCACCGCACGCCGAACCACCACCGGCTGACCCACGCGGATCGACTCGATCACCCACGCAGGCGCCTGCGCAGGCAACTGCTCCGGGGTCATCCCCCACAGCAGGTCGTGAGCCAGAAACGTGTTCACCACTGCGCTCTCAGCAGTTGGCGAACCGTGCTCGACGCGGCGCGGTTGCTCGCGCCCAAACGGCTGCTCAAATCGCGACCGCTTGCGGCAACATCGCCAATCGCCAGATTCAGGCATTCCGTCACTCGCGCCAGATCCGCTGATGTTGGCTGCTCAATCTGGTCCACCGACAAGGTTTCCCACAGCAAACCGAGACTGGCGTAGCTGTCGATGTCATACGCCATCGGCGGCACGCTGGCGGCCAGTGCTTCCAATTCTTCGACACTGCGCAAGGTCACCCGCGCCGCTGACGCCTTGCCCATCGCATGCACCATCACGCCCGGATCACGCAGGGCGATCAGCCGGTTAGCCTGGTAGCCATGAGCCAAAAACGCTCCGGACATCGCCTTGCCCACCAGCAAACCAATCACAGCGTGGCCAGCCAACCGGGCGCGGGCATAACTGTCCGCCGCAGCGGCCAGTGCCTGATGAATGCCCAGCGCTTCTTCGCGCCGACCGTAAGCCTGACTCGGCACATCGATGATCGCGATCACGGCGCGCTTATGCGATTTATCAGCGTCAGCCACGATGATTTCATCCACAGCCTTGGCCAAGCCCCAACCTTCCAGCAAACCCACTTCACCGTTGCGAGCGCGGACGAAACGGTTGTCGGGATCTGCCACCACTGCGATAAACCGGACCGGTTGTTCGCCCACCACACCATCAGCGGCTTTCAGTGATGCAGGCAAACCCTCCACCGGTTTCGCGCCTGCACTCAAGGCGTTGAACCAGTTCAAACCTCTCAGGGAATACGAATTCATGAGCGCTCTCCTTGATACAGATCGCGAACCGTCGCCGCATCGATTTGCGGTTCGGCGTCCAGGCGGGCCAGTCGTTGCAGGAACAGATCGGCCTGACGACTGCGTTGTTGTTCCGGCAAGCCTTGTTGCAGCAATTCACTGACCTGCTGTCGGACCTGCGCCACATCGTCAGCGACAAAGCGATCCACCAGACCGCTGGCAAAGCGTTGCTCGCCACCGGTCAGGCTCCAGATGAAAGGACGGTCGCGGGAGTCGTATTCCTCAAGCCCGGCTTCCTGTTCGATCACCTGTGGGCCGTTCAGGCCAAGCCGTGCTTCCTGAGTCACCAACAAATAGCTGCACAACCCGGCGGCAATCGACATCCCGCCAAAGCAGCCGACGCTGCCCGCCACCACGCCGATCACCGGTTGGTACTGCCGCAGATCGACAATCGCCGCATGAATGTCGGCAATTGCCGCCAGCCCAAGGTTGGCTTCCTGCAAGCGCACGCCGCCGGTTTCCAGCAGCAACACGGCGCGGGTTGGAATGCCGTTACGGTTGTCTTCAGCGGCGAGCTCCAGCGCACCGGCAATCTTCGCCCCGCCGACTTCGCCGAGGCTGCCGCCCTGGAAAGCGCCTTCGATGGCAGCGATCACCACCGGCAAACCGCCGAGGCTGCCCTTGGCAATCACCACGCCGTCATCGGCTTGTGGCACCACGCCCTGGCGCGACAGCCACGGCGACATGACGCGTTGAAACGGGTCGAGCAATTCGCGGAAGGTACCGGCGTCGAGCAAGGCTTTCGCCCGGTGTCGGGCGCCGAGTTCGATGAAGCTGTGCTTGTGGAGGAGCGCTGCACTGTCAGTCATGGCCGATCTCCTCAAAGCCTTGTTCCAGACGCAAGCGCACCACGCCGGGGGTCGCGCCGAAATCGTGGATATCGATGGCCATTGCCGGTGGTGTCTGGCCGTCGAACATCCGTGCGAACAGATGCTGCCAGCGTTGTTCGGCGCCATTGACCGAGGTCTGCACCTTGATGGTCAGCTTGCCGGCCTGACCCGGTTCGATCAGCACTTCCAGATCGCCCGAACCGACACAACCCACCAGCGTGCGACCGCGTGGCGGCTGCCCGGCGGGGAATTCAAAGGATAAGGTTTCCATCAAAACGCTCCCTGGTTGATGCCGTCAGCCGACGCAATGCGGTCGATGAACAGGCAGGCTGCGAGCAAGTCCGCAGCGCCGCCGGGCGAGGCATTCAACGCGATTAATTGTTCGTCCAGTTCATGCAAGCGCCGGCGACCGGCGAGGCTGGCGCTGCCACCCGCGTCGAGTACTGCCTGGGCGCCGAGTTGCATGGTGTGCAGGCCTTGTTCGCCGGCGCGGTAGAGCACGCAGGTGTCACTCAGTTGAGTCATGATCGCCAGCAGCGCATCGAGCCGGGCGTTCTGTTCGCCATGGCCGGCAGCGCGGCTGCGCTTGAGTTGCGGCAGTGCGCGTTGAATCACCGAAGGGAAACCGAGTTGGGCTTCTTCACGGGCACCACGCGCGCCGTAACGTTGGGCGACTTGCGCGCCGTGGCTCAGAGGACGCGGGGCGAAACGGTCGTCGAGTATCGCCAGTCGGGCTGCCCGCAACGTCACCGTGCTTGCGTGGGTATTCGAGCAGTCCAGCGCGGCGGCAGTGACCAGCAGGCCCAACGCCCAGATCGCGCCCCGATGTGTATTCACACCGTTAGTGGTGGCGAGCATGGTTTGCTCGCCTTCCCGGCCAATCCGCCCAATCGCTTCGCGCAGCGGTACACCGACTTCGCCAAACGCGATGGCCGATTCCGCCATTTCCTTGAATGCTGGCCACAGCGACAACGCCGAAGCGTGCATCAGCCCGAGGTGCAAATCGGTGTGTGCGCCATTGCCGCGACGATCCACCAGCGCCGGTTTCGGCGACAGGTCCGCTTCGTCGATCAGCGCGTCCACTGCCAGGTCCGCCAGCCGTTCGGCCAGCGACAGAGGTTTGGGTTGCAGGTTGAATGCGTGCATTACCAGCTCCTGAACTTGGCGGGCGGGTTGTAGAGGCCACCGGACCACTCGACCAGATCGGCCACGCTTTTGGCGGCGAGCAATTCGCGGGTGGCGTCGGTGCGACGGATGCCGAGGTCTTCAGGCAAGGCGATCAAGCCTTCGCGACGCATCCGGGCGGTGTCTTTCGGGTTGTGACGCAGGCCGATGGCAGTCACGCCAGCGACGGCGGCGATCATTGCCTGACGCTCTTCCAGCGAACGCGCCTTGTACAAATAGGCGATGCCTTCTTCGGTCAGTAGGTGGGTGACGTCGTCGCCGTAAATCATGATCGGCGCCAGCGGCATGCCGCTTTTCTTCGCCACTTCAATCGCGTCGAGGGTTTCGACGAAGGTCGGTTTGCCGCCCTCCTGGAACGTTTCGACCATTTGCACCACGAGTTTTTTGCCGCGTTCGAGCAAGGGTTCCGGCGCATCGCCGTGGCGCATGTCGAGCCAGGCCGGCGTGCCGTGACGCCGCCCACGCGGGTCATGCCCCATGTTCGGTGCCCCGCCGAAACCGGCCAGGCGCCCGCGAGTCACGGTGGAAGAATGGCCGTCGCCATCGACTTGCAGGGTCGCGCCGATGAACAGGTCCACCGCGTATTGCCCCGCCAGTTGGCTGAACATCCGGTTGGAACGCAGCGACCCGTCGCGCCCGGTGAAGAACACGTCCGGCCGCGCAGCAATGTAGTTTTCCATGCCCAGTTCGGTGCCGAAGCAATGCACGCTTTCGACCCAGCCGCTTTCGATGGCCGGGATCAAGGTCGGGTGTGGATTGAGCGTCCAGTTGCGGCAGATCTTGCCTTTGAGGCCGAGGGATTCGCCGTAGGTCGGCAGGATCAGTTCGATGGCGGCGGTGTTGAAACCGATGCCGTGGTTCAGCGACTGCACGTTGTGTTTTTCGTAGATTCCGCGGATCGCCATCATCGCCATCAGCACGTGCACAGGCTTGATGTGCCGTGGGTCGCGGGTGAACAGCGGCTCGATGTAGAACGGCTTGTCGGCCACCACCACGAAATCGACCCAGGACGCGGGGATGTCGACGCGAGGCAGGTCAGTAACGTCATCGACAAGCTGGTTCACCTGAACGATGACGATGCCGTCGCTGAAGGCCGCTGGTTCGATCAATGCCGGCGTGTCTTCGGTGCTGGGGCCGGTGTAGATGTTGCCGGCGCGGTCGGCCATGAAACCGGCCGAGAGCACGACGTTGGGAATCAGGTCGACCACCAATCGTGCGTAGAGCTCGATGTAGGTGTGGATCGCACCGATTTCCAGCAGGCCGTCTTCCAGCAACTGGCTGATGCGCAGGCTTTGGGTGCCGGCGAAAGAGAAATCGAGCTTGCGGGCGATGCCGCGTTCGAACAGGTCCAGATGCTCGGAGCGCCCAACGCTGGGCATGATCATGTGCAGGTCGTGGAGCCTGGCAGGATCGGCCTTGGCCAGGGAGCGCGAAAGAAAATCCGCCTGCTTCTGGTTGTTGCCCTCCAGCACCACGCGGTCGCCGGGCAGGATCAGTGCCTCCAGCGCGGCCACGATGTTGTCGGTGGGCAGCACCACACCGTCAGCCAGGCCCTTGACCAACGCCAGACGCCGCTGCTTTTCGCTGCGCCGCCGCGTCCATCGCGAGTCGGGGGATATTGTTGTTGTCATGACCACTCCACGGGTTCGCTGTCGTGGGAGTCACCTTAGGAGGGTTGGGTGGGGGGCATCAATCAAGCAGAGAGACGGATCGTTACGGTCAGGGTAATGGTTGGCAGGACAGACGCCTTCGCGGGCAAGCCTCGCTCCTACAGGGGTTTTGTGTGCGCCCCGATCCATTGTAGGAGCGAGGCTTGCCCGCGAAGGGGCCAGTCAGGTCAACCCGGCACTCACAAGCAACTCCTCCAGCGCCAGCAAGTCAGGCACCTTGGCCACTTGATCGCCCACCTGCACCGCCGCCTGTTCCAGCGCACATAACGGCACATCCACATAGCTGAGCTGACTGTCGAGCTTGTAGGAACGAGGAATCCCCTGCACCAGCAACGCGATAAATTTCAGCTCAGGCCGCCCGCCCAGGGCATTGAGAATCACGATCCGCGCGCGCTCGCCAATGACGATTTTATCGCCGCACGCCGACTCAAAACTGAGCAACGGAATCTGCCGCTCCCGCCAACTCACCCGCCCCAGGTACCACGGCGGAGTATCGAGATCGAAAGCCCCCGGCTGATAGTCGATCAACTCCGCTACCGCGACGTTGGGCAAAATCAGGTTGCGGTCGGCCAGGGGTAGCAGCAGCCCGGTGAGGTTGCTGGTGCGATGCTCAAGCATGGGTTTTGCTCCACAGGGCGATGCTTTCGAGCAGCACCGATTCCTGATACGGCTTGCCGAGGTAGTCGTTGACGCCGATGGCCATGGCGCGGTCGCGGTGTTTCTGGCCGGTGCGTGAGGTGATCATGATGATCGGCAGGTGTTGCAGTCGCTCGTCGGCGCGCACCTGGGTGGCGACTTCGAAACCGTCCATGCGCGGCATTTCGATGTCCAGCAGCATCAGGTCCGGCATGTGGTCTTCGAGCAGCAGCATGGCATCAACGCCGTCCTTGGCCGTCAGTACGTTCATGCCGTGGCGTTCGAGTAAACGACTGGTGACCTTGCGCACGGTGACCGAGTCGTCGACCACCATGACCAGCAAGGGCTTGTGCGGCTCGGGTTCAGGGTCTTGAAGCAGCCGTCGCTGCGGCACCTGCGCCTGCATCGCGCGGATCGGCGCCAGCAGATCGATAATCAGCACCACGCGGCCATCGCCCAGAATCGTCGCCCCGGACAAACCCTGCACCGCCGCAAATTGTGGGCCGAGGCTTTTCACCACAATTTCGCGGGTGCCGGCCATGGCATCGACTTGCACGGCGATGTGGCGCTCGTTGCATTGCACCAGCAATACCGGCAACGGCAGGCTCTGGCCCAACAGTTTCGGGCGTGTGCTGGTTTTCAGCAGTTCACCGAGGTAACACAGTTCATAGTGCTGCCCGGCGTATTTGTAAGTCGGCGGATCGAGCCGGTAATGCCCTTCGAGTTCGTTGGGCAACACACGCACGATGCCGTCGATGGTGTTCAGCGGGATCGCATATTGATCCTCACCGCACTGCACCATCAGCGCCCGGTTGACCGACACGGTGAACGGCAGGCGAATGCGAAAATGCACGCCCTGCCCCGCCACAGAGTCGATGCTCATCGTGCCGCCGAGTTGCCGGACTTCTTCATGAACCACGTCCATGCCCACGCCGCGCCCGGAAATCTGGGTGATTTTCTCGGCCGTGGAGAACCCCGGTTGCAGGATGAACTGCAGCACGTCGCGGTCGCTGATATCGCTGTCAGCGGCGAGCAGCCCGCGCTTGATTGCCTTGCGCCGCACCGCGTCCAGCGGCACGCCGGCGCCGTCGTCGCGGATGTCGAAAATGATGTCGCCGCCCTCGCGGGACAGGTCGAGGGTGATCCGCCCTTGCGCCGGTTTTCCGGCCGCGATGCGCACGTCTGCGGATTCGAGACCATGGTCCACCGCGTTGCGCAGCATGTGTTCCAGCGGCGCGGCCATGCGTTCGAGGACGTTGCGGTCCATCTCGCCTTCGGCGTTGCCGACCACGAACTCCACCTCCTTGCCCAGCTCGCTGGAGACTTGGCGGACGATGCGCTTCAAGCGCGGCAACATCCGCTCGAACGGCACCATGCGCGAGCGCATCAGGCCTTCCTGCAATTCGGTGTTGATGCGGCCTTGCTGTTGCAGCAGGTTCTCCGCGTCCTGATTGCGCCGGTCGAGGGTTTCCTTGAGGTCGAGCAGGTCGGAAGCGGATTCGAACAGCGCCCGCGACAGCTGCTGCAACTGCGAGTGACGGTCCATTTCCAGCGGGTCGAATTCTTCGTAGCCCGAGCGTTCGGCGTCGACTTGCTGGCGGCTGAGAATCCTGCCCTGGGTTTCGGTATCGAGCCGGCGCAATTGGTCGCGCATGCGCTCGATGGTGGTTTCCATTTCGTTCAGCGCCACGCGAGCATCGTTGACCTGCTGTTCGATGCGGCCACGGAAGATCGAAGTTTCCCCGGCCAGGTTAACCAGATCGTCGAGCAGTTCCGCCGAGACCTTGACCATGTCGGCACCGGTATCGGCTTGTGGCGCAAGCGGCTCGACCTTGGGTGCAACCGGTGTGGCAACGGGTGTTTCCAGCACTTCCGGATGGCTGAAATTCCTGATCGCATCGATCAGCCGATCCGCTGGTGGCAACGGCTGACCGGCGCGGGTCGCGTCGAGCATCTGCGCCAGTCGGTCATGGCTGCTTTGCAGCAGGCCGAACAGCGCGGCGGTCGGTTTCAACACACCGGCGGACAAGCCTTCGTAGAGAAATTCCAGCTCATGGGCGAGGTCGCCGATCGGGCCGATTTCCACCATCCGCGCACCGCCCTTGAGGGTGTGCAGATCGCGCAGCAGGGTTTCCATTTCCTGACGATTGGCAGGTTCGGCCTGCCAGCGAACCAGCGCAGCGCCGGAGTTTTCGATGATGTCGAAACCTTCCTCGAGGAAGATCTCCAGCAACTCCGGATCATGCCCCGGCGAGTCCTCGGCCCGCACAGGCTCGACGACTTCTGGCGTACTGGCGTTGCCTTGGCGGAACTGGCGAATGGCTTCGATCAGCTCACCCGGATCACCCAGTGGCTTGTGGTGCTGCAATTGCTCAAGCAGTTGCGCCAGTCGGTCATGGCTCTGCTGCAACAGCTGCGCCAGGGTTTCGTTGTGGCTGTAACGGCGATCGACAAGCCCTTCGTAAAGGCTTTCCAGCTCATGGGCGAGGCCTGCGACCGGCTCGACTTCGGCCATCCGCGCACCGCCCTTGAGCGTGTGCAGATCCCGCTGCAACGACAACAACGGCGCGGCGTTGTCCGGGTCTTTCAGCCAGCGCTGCAAGGCCTGACCGGCACTTTCGAGGATGTCCACCGCCTCTTCGAGGAAGATCGAAACGATCTCGTCGTCCAGATCAACAGCGCTGCTCTCTGTAGGAGCCGGCTTGCTGGCGATGGTCGTTAACGATGACGCGTTTTCATCGGATAAACGCGGAGTCTGTGAATCCATCGCCAGCAAGCCGGCTCCTACAGGGGGTAGCGCGCGCTCAAGTTCGGCGGTGGCGTCGCCCAGTTCGCGAATGCTCAGGGTGCGGCTGCCGTCGCTGCGGATCAGGCCCATGGCCGATGGGTCGAG
The DNA here is from genome assembly GCF_949768225.1 of Pseudomonas sp. IT-P44. Taxonomy (NCBI): domain Bacteria; kingdom Pseudomonadati; phylum Pseudomonadota; class Gammaproteobacteria; order Pseudomonadales; family Pseudomonadaceae; genus Pseudomonas; species Pseudomonas sp. IT-P44. The sequence continues at coordinate 224,104 of NZ_CATKQM010000101.1, forward strand.
GCTCTCATCGAGCAAGCCGCGCAAGGCCAGGATACGCTCCGGTTGCGGGCTGACTTCCTGACCGGCCGCGAGTTCGTCGAGCATGTTGATCAGCGCTTCGTGGGCACTTTGCGCCTCGTGGAAAAACCGGTCGCTGACCGCCAGGCTGCTTTCTTCCACAGCGCCGTAGAGATCGAGCAAGGCTTCACAGAGCTCATCCACCGGATGCAGATCGGCCAGGTGCGCGCCTTCGCCGAGGGTGGTCAATTCATCCAACAGTGCGCTGAGTTCCTGACGTTCACCGGGGTGCTGCTGCCAACGCTGCAACAGGCTTTCGGCGTCCAGCAGGATGTCCATGCCCTGGGCCAGGAAATTGTTGATCAACTGCGGATCGCGCTTGGTTCTGAGCGCCATGCTCGGCGTGCTCAACAGGGCTTCCAGGCGTTCAGCCAGCAGCGCCTGGGTTCTTTCGATCAACGAACGGGCCCCGGGAATCTCGGCCAACGGATCGACCTTGAGCTGTCGCAGCCCGACGCGGAACACGCCTTCGGCCTCCAGCAGCAGTTCGACTTCGTCGAGGTCCAGCGCGATCAGGTGCGCCTTGTATTCACGGGCCAGTTTGTCCAGCGGCGTCGCCAGCTCGGCAATCGGCAACACGCCGGCCATCGAGGCGCTGCCTTTGAGCGTGTGCAAGGCACGTTGCAGTTCGTCGCTGGCCTGCAACGGCACATGTTCGGCGGCCTGATCGAGGAAGCGGTTGAGGCTGGCCAGATGGGTTTCGGCTTCGTTGCGGAAGATCTCCAGCAGCAACGGATCGAGGGCGGCGACATCCTGCACGTCCTCATCGGCCAACGGCTTGTCACCCTTGGCGAGCGCGTGGGCACGGGCGGCCAATTGGTCGACGTCGTTGCGCTGTCGCTGAGCATTGCCGGCAAATTCAGCCACCAGTTCCGGCAGCAGGTTCAGCACATCGCCGAGCAGTTGCTGCACCGCCTGCCCCGGCTCAACGCTGCGCTCCAGCACGCGGTTGAGCAGGTTTTCCACGGCCCACGCCAGCTCACCCAGCACCAGCGCGCGCACCATCCGGCCACTGCCTTTGAGGGTGTGGAAAGCTCGGCGCAGTTCGCCCAGGGTCGATTCGCTCTCGGGGTTGGCCGCCCAGCGCGGCAAGTATTCCCGGAGGATTTCCAGGACCTCGTCAGTTTCTTCGAGGAAGACTTCGCGCAGTTCATCGTCCACCGGTTCTTCACCCGGAGGCGGTGGCAACAGGCTGCCCGGCGTATTCAGGGCGGGTGGATTGACCGCCGACACCGGGTTGGCGAGGACATCGGCCAGGGTCTGGACGACGTCGGGATCGTCCAGTTCCTGCTGGTCCTGCATCACCTGCGCCTCACTCGGGCTTAGCACTTCATCCAGCACAGGGACATTGTGTTCGCTGGGGAAAAAGCCGAGCGCTGCCAGGCTCTTTTCCGCAACGTCGAGCAATTGTTCACCGGACGCTTCAGCGTCGTCGCTCAGGCGTTCAAGGTAATACTCGATGCTGGTGATGACGTCGGCCAGGCTGTCCAGCGCCTGCCAGCCAGGCTGGTCCGGCTCCAGCAGCAGATGCTCGCGGATAAAGTGGTTGCAGGCGTCGATCAGGCTCGCCCCACGGCTCAGCGGGATCATCGCCAGCGCGCCGCGCACCTGGGTGAGCAAGGCCGGCAACGGTTGCAAATGCTGGCGGTCCCAGTCGGCGTCGATGTAGTCGACGATCATGTCCTTGGCCTGTTGCAGGCAGATGCGTGCTTCCTTGATCACAATCTGGTGGATCTGCGTCAGGTCGGTGGTCGGCAGGCGGCTGTCTTCCTGGCTCTCCGGCTCGACCGTGCCGACCATCCCCGCGAGCGTCGCCTCGACGTAGAGCAAGGCGCCGGCGACATCCATCAGGATCGCGTCGTTGGGTTCGCGTTGCCCCTGAGCGAGGCTCAACACCACCGCAAGCTGATCGATGATGACCTTGCGCGGCTGGCCGAAACCGAGCACCGCCAGGGTGTCGGCGATTTGCCGCAAGGGCGCCAGCAAGCTATCGAGGTCCGAGGCATGCTGGCGGTCGCTGCGCACGAACAGGTCAAGGCGTTCCTTGACCCGCACCAGTTCTTCGCACAGCGCGGCCAGCACCGAGCGCATGGCATCACGATCTGGGCCGGCCAGCCGTGCCCGTTCTTCGTCGACCATCGCGCTGTCAGGCAGCGCATCGTCCAGTCCATAGCGATCTTTCATGGTCAGCATCTGCCCGGTGGGGTGTTCGGCTTTGGCGATGTAAAACAGCAAACTCTTGAGCAACTCCGGCGGTGCCGGCTGATTGATCGCGGACATGCCCTGCTCAAGCAGGCGCTTGAGTTCTTTGTCGGCGTCCTTGAACAGGCTGCGCAGGGCCGGGCTGTTGGCGATCGAGCCGCCGCGCATGCCTTCGACCAGCGCCGAGGCAACGTGCCACAAAGGGCTCAGCGGCGCATTCCCGCACAGTCCTTCGAGGCGTGAAAATACGGTGCTCAGGTAACCGAGATGGGTGTCGTCATCCTGTTCGCGCAGCAACCCGACCAGGGCCATCTGCAACATCTGGCGCAATTTGCGCAGCACGTTCGGCAGGTCCGCCGGCTCCAGCAACGCCAGCGCCTCGTCATCCAGTGGCGGCAAGTCCGGTAATTGCGGGGTGAACAGGCTGGTTTCCGATAACAGGCTTTCGCCACGGGCACTGCGCAGGTCGTTGATCAACGGCAACACCACCAGCGGCAGGTCGCGGCGCGCGCCTTGTACGCGGTCGAGATAGATCGGCAATTGACCGATCGCTTGCAGCAACAAGTGGATCGCTTCGTCACGATGAATGACGCGGTTCTGCTGCAAGGCGGCGGTCAGTTGTTCCATTTCTTCGGCGAGCAGGGCCGCGCCGTAGAACTCGACCATCTGCAAGCTGCCGTGAACCTGATGGATGCACGCCAGGCATTCACTGAGGGCGTGCGTCGCCTGAGGGTCATCAAGCAACGTTTCAATCGCCTGGTGAGCCACTTTCAGTGTTTCGGCAATCTCGCCTTTGACCCACTCAAGGGCCACATAGTCGTGCCGATCACCCATAACCACTCCGTTCATCGTTCGAACGCCCTCGGGCGCCTCACACTTTATCCACAGTCTGCGCCTTGGCGGCCGGCAAGGTGAAACCGGACACCGAACGTCGCAGCTGGCTGGCCATTTTCGCCAGGTTGCCGATGCTCTCGGCCGTAGCGGTGGAACCGGACGAGGTCTGCGTGGTGATCTGCTGGATCACGTTCATCGTCAGGGAAATCTGCCCGGCCGAAGACGTCTGCTGTTGTGCCGCGTTGGAAATACTCTGGATCAACGCCGCGAGGGTTTTCGACACGCCTTCGATTTCTTCCAGAGCCACACCGGCATCCTGCGCCAGACGCGCGCCACGCACCACTTCGGTGGTGGTCTGCTCCATGGAAATCACCGCTTCGTTGGTGTCGGCCTGGATCGCCCGCACCAAGGTTTCGATCTGCCGCGTCGCGGCGGACGAGCGCTCGGCCAACCGTTGCACCTCGTCGGCCACCACCGCAAAACCGCGCCCGGCATCACCGGCCATGGAGGCCTGGATCGCGGCGTTGAGTGCAAGAATGTTGGTCTGGTCGGCAATGTCATCGATCAGGCTGACAATGTCGCCGATCTCTTGCGAAGACTCGCCCAAGCGCTTGATGCGCTTGGCGGTGTCCTGGATCTGCTCGCGAATGTTGTCCATGCCGTGGATGGTGTTGTGCACCACCTCGTTGCCCTTGTTGGCGATTTCCACCGAGCGCTCGGCCACCGCCGAGGATTCGGCGGCGTTGGCCGACACCTGATCGATGGACTGCGCCATGTCGTTGATCGCGGTGGAGGCTTCGCTGATTTGTTGCGCCTGATGCTCCGAGGCCTGCGCCAGGTGCATGGCAGTGGCCTGGGTTTCCTGCACGGCGGCGGCGACCTGACCGGCGGTGAGGTTGATCGTCGCCACCAGATCGCGCAGCTGGTCCACGGAATAGTTGATCGAATCGGCGATGGTCCCGGTGAAATCTTCGGTCACCGAAGCGGTCACGGTCAGGTCGCCGTCGGCCAGGTCTTCGATCTCGTCGAGCAGGCGCATGATCGCATTCTGGTTGCGCTCGTTCTTCTCGGCGGTTTCGCGCAACTGACGATTGGTTTCGCGCACCATCACCATCCCGATAAGGATGATCGACATCAGCGCCGCCAGACCCAGCACGTAGCCACCAATGGTGTCTGTATTGCGCCCGCTGGCGAGGTTTTCGAACCCGGAGGCCAGGTGCGAGGCTTCGTCGAGCAGGGTTTGCGACAGGCTGAATATGTTGGTCGCCGATTCGCGGACCTTGAACAGTTCCGGCGAGGTTTCGAGGATTTCATCCACCGAACCCGAGACGAATTCGAACAGCTCGGAAATCTCGATCAAGCGGGCACGAGCATCGTGGTCTTCGACCTGGCTGACTTTCAGTGCAGGGTTGCCCTGGAGCATGCCCGTGAGCACCAGGCCGAAACGCGCGGCGTCACGGCCAAACGCGTCGGCGGCCTGTTGCGAATTCTCGTCGCCGGACAGCACAGTGTTTACCGCACCGAGGATACGTTCGGCCAACAACGACTGACGCTGGGCCATCGCCACCTGAGCGGCGGGCGCGCCGCGCTGCAGGAGAATTTCGACGACTTTTTCGTACTCGACCTGCAACTGCGGCACGGTTTCAGCGAGGGTGGCGGCGACTTGATGCAGCGACAAAACCGTCTGTTCGCTGGAAAGGATCGCGTCGGTGTTTTTCAGCACGCGCTCCCAATCCAGTTGCACGGCGCGCATTTCCGGGCGCACGGCGGACGGTGCCGGCGGCAGCCCGGTGGAAGGGTCGCCTTTCTTCAGATAGCCCCATCGCTGGGCAAAATCGTTGCGCGCATCGCTGAGCAACTTGAACGCCGCAGCCTTGCCGGCAGCGGCCTCAGTGGCGTTTTTGGCGATGCGCTGGGACAGCACGCGCAGCTCACCGGCGTGGCCGATGTACTGTTTATCGTACGAGGCCTGGGTGTTGAGGTAAGCGAAGTTGGCGAACAGCAGCATGATGAAGACAATCAGCGCGATGAACAGCGCGATGATCTGCGAGCGGCTGCGCGATCCTTCTGGCTTGCCTGTTTTAGCTTTTATCATCGGTCCTCGCCTGTACTACCCAATTCACCCAAGCCCCTGTAGGAGCGAGGCTTGCCCGCGAAGCAGGCGAAGCGGTCTTGCAGGAATACCGCGTTATCGTTCTTCGCGGGCAAGCCTCGCTCCTACAGGATCGGCGTTGCCGCGTTTACAGCGCTACATGCATGAAGCTTTGCGACCGCACCAGCGCAAACGGGCTGAACACCTGCCAATTCTGCTCGCGTTGAAACCGGCCCTTGATGAACGGTGCAATCGGGCCACTCAAGTTATCCACCGGCTCCAGACTGTCCTGGGCAAAGTGCTGAAGGCCGAAAACCTCATCGACCATCAACCCGGCAAACACCTCGTTATGCTCCACCACCAGCACCCGCCGCTGCTTGCGCACCGCCGACAACTCGTGCCCGAAGAAGGCACTCAAATCCATCATCGGCAACAAGCGCCCACGCAGGTTGGCCACGCCCTTGACCCAAGGCTTGACCCCCGGCAACTGGGTGAAGCGCGGTTCATGCAGGACTTCGCTGACTTCACCCATCGGCGCGACGTACCACGCCTCGCCCAAACGAAAACCGATGCCGCTCCAACTGTCCTGTCGGGTTGGCTGCGACGGCAGATCCGCCGCCAGCAGACGACAGCGCTGGTCGATCTGCAGCAGCAGTTCGAAGGCGGTCAACGACTCGGTCATGGTCGGGTGATCAACCGGCCAGCACGTTGTTCAGGGTTTTGATCAGGGTGTCTTCGTCGACCGGTTTGGTCAGGTAATCCTTGGCGCCCTGGCGCGTGCCCCAGACCTTGTCGGTTTCCTGATCCTTGGTGGTGATGATGATCACCGGGATGTGCCCGGTTTCCGGGTCTTTGGTCAACTGACGGGTCGCCTGGAAACCGTTGAGGCCGGGCATGACGATGTCCATCAGCACGGCGTCGGGTTTTTCCTGACGGGCCAGGGCCACGCCGTCGGCGCCGTTTTCGGCTTTCAACACTTCATGACCGTGCTTTTCCAGCATGCCGGTCAGTTTGTACATTTCGGTCGGCGAATCATCGACGATCAGAATACGTGCCATGGTTTTCCCCATTTCTTGTCGACGCCGGGCCCGCTGGCCGAGCGTCACTGTGCGTGTCCTACTGCGGCAAAACGGCGGCGAAGCCCGGTACATGGGCCTGGATCGCGTTAAGCAGTTCTTCCTTGCTGAAAGGCTTGGTCAAAAACTGGTCGGAGCCGACGATGCGCCCCTTGGCCTTGTCGAACAACCCGTCCTTGGACGACAACATGATCACTGGCGTGGACTTGAACGCACTGTTGTTCTTGATTAAAGCGCAGGTCTGATAGCCATCCAGACGCGGCATCATGATGTCGACAAAGATGATGCCGGGATGATGATCGGCAATCTTCGCCAGCGCATCGAAACCATCGATGGCCGTAATGACTTCACAACCCACATTCTTCAACAGCGTTTCGGCGGTGCGACGAATCGTCTTCGAATCGTCGATCACCATGACCTTCAAGGCGCTGGAATGCTGGCCCATAAATGCTCTACCGTCGCCTTTGCGAATCAAATTGTCCGTTTTCCGGTTACCGGCGGCTTGAAACCCTTGATACTCAAGGGCCAGCACGACATGGCAGCCTTTTTAGCACAGTCTCCAAATGCAATCTATCGGGCGTCCTTTGAAGTGGTTTTTCCTTGACCGGGAACACACTCAGCGCCACTCTGACGCCACTTTTATACGGTCCTTTGGATTGATCTTTTGTGGGAGCGAGCCTGCTCGCGATGGTCGTCAACGATGACGCGTGCCAGCAGGATAAGCGCGGTGTCCTGAAGTCCATCGCGAGCAGGCTCGCTCCTACAGGGGACTTACATAGGCCTCCCCCACTTCAGAGGAAAAACCCATGAGCGTTCGCGTCGGGATTGTCATGGATCCCATTGCCAGCATCTCCTATAAAAAGGATAGCTCGCTGGCCATGCTGCTGGCCGCACAGAAGCGCGGCTGGGAACTGTTCTATATGGAACAGCGCGACTTGTATCAAGGCGAAGGTGAAGCCCGGGCGCGGATGCGGCCGCTGAAAGTTTTCGCCAACCCGGAAAAATGGTTCGAGCTGGAAGACGAGACCGACGCGCTGCTGAGCGATCTGGACGTGATCCTGATGCGCAAGGATCCGCCGTTCGACATGGAGTTCGTCTACTCCACTTATCTGCTCGAGCAAGCCGAGCGCGCGGGCGTGCTGGTGGTCAACAAGCCGCAGAGCCTGCGTGACTGCAATGAAAAACTGTTCGCCACATTGTTCCCGCAATGCACGCCGCCGACCGTGGTCAGCCGCCGCGCCGACGTGCTGCGTGAGTTCGCCGCCAAACATGGCGATGTGATCCTCAAGCCGCTGGACGGCATGGGCGGCACCTCGATTTTCCGTCACCGCGCAGGTGACCCGAACCTGTCGGTGATCCTGGAAACCCTGACCGCGCTGGGCACCCAGCAGATCATGGGCCAGGCGTACCTGCCGGCGATCAAGGACGGCGACAAACGCATCCTGATGATCGACGGCGAGCCGGTAGATTATTGCCTGGCGCGGATTCCGGCGGCCGGCGAAACCCGCGGCAACCTCGCCGCCGGTGGTCGTGGCGAAGCCCGTCCGTTGAGCGACAAGGATCGCTGGATCGCTGCCCAGGTCGGCCCGACCCTGCGCGAGAAAGGCCTGCTGTTCGTGGGTCTGGACGTGATCGGCGAGCACCTGACGGAAATCAACGTCACCAGCCCGACCTGCATTCGCGAGATTGATAACGCGTTCGGCACCGACATCGGCGGCCTGTTGATGGATGCCATCGATCAGAAGCTCAAGGCCCGTTGATATAGAACACCCAAGATGAAACCAACATTGCGCTATCATGCGCGGCCTCTGAAAAACGCGATGTTGGTTTTCTTGTCATGACACTTCCGTCCGATCTGCCCGCTGAACTCGCCCATCGTGGCGTGCGCCCGGCCGATCGCCTCGGATTTACCCTGTTTCTCGCGGCGTTGATTCACCTGGCCTTGCTGTTGGGCGTCGGCTTTACGATGGTCGAGCCCAAGCAAATCAGCAAAACCCTGGAAATCACCCTCGCCACCTTCAAAAGCGAAAAGAAACCGGCGAAGGCCGACTTTCTCGCGCAGGAAAATCAGGAAGGCAGCGGCACCCTGGATAAAAAGGCGATTCCCAAGACCACCGAGGTCGCGCCGTTCCAGGACAACAAGGTGCAAAAAGTCACGCCACCACCAGCCGCCAAGCCTGAAGTCCAGGAAGCAGCGCCCAAGGCTGCCGTGACCACCGTCGCGCCGAAGCCGAAGAAAGCCGCGGCCAAGACCGAAGAGCCCAAACCTGCCACCAAACCCGCCATCGCCGCGCCGACGTTCGACAGTGAACAGCTGTCCAGCGACATCGCCAGCCTCGAAGCGGAACTGGCCAACGAACAACAGCTGTACGCCAAGCGCCCGCGCATCCACCGCCTGAGCGCGGCCTCGACCATGCGCGACAAAGGCGCCTGGTATAAGGATGAGTGGCGCAAAAAGGTCGAGCGCATCGGTAACCTCAATTATCCGGATGAAGCGCGGCGTAAACAGATTTACGGCAATTTGCGCTTGATGGTCTCGATCAACCGCGACGGCTCGCTCTTTGAAGTCTTGGTACTGGAGTCGTCCGGGCAACCGCTGCTGGATCAGGCAGCGCAGCGAATTGTGCGGCTGGCTGCGCCGTTTTCGCCGTTTACCGGGGATTTGTCGGACATCGACCGACTGGAAATCATCCGCACCTGGAAATTTGCGCGCGGGGATCGCCTCTCCAGCAACTGACCGAAGGATTGCGGTTGTTTTGACCGACGCCTTCGCGGGCAAGCCTCGCTCCTACAGGTTTGCGGAACATGCAAAACCTGTAGGAGCGAGGCTTGCCCGCGAAGAGGCCCTCAAGCAAACAGACATCAAAAAGACACCCACGCAGGCATTTCCTGTGCATCCCCAGCTTGTCAGTTCGCCCCTCCAACGCCACACTAGCGCTCATGAAGAACGTCAGCCCAAGCTACCTCAAGCATCACTTCCTGATCGCCATGCCTCACATGGCCGACCCGAACTTTGCCCACACCTTGACCTACATCGTCGAGCACACGGCCAATGGTGCCATGGGGCTGGTGGTCAACCGTCCGCAAGACCTGAACCTGGCCGATATCCTCGAGCAATTGCGCCCCAATATCGAGCCACCGCTGCTCTGCCAGCATGTGCCGATCTTCATCGGCGGCCCGGTGCAGACCGATCGCGGTTTTGTCCTGCACCCGTCGGGCAAGCAATTTCAGGCGACCGTTGATCTGGAAGGTGACCTCTCGTTGTCTACCTCCCAGGACGTATTGTTCGCCATCGCCGATGGCGTCGGTCCGGCAAAAAGCCTGATCGCCCTCGGTTACGCAGGCTGGGAAGCCGGGCAGCTTGAGGCCGAACTGGCGCAGAACGCCTGGCTGACCTGCCCGTTCGATGCCGACATCCTGTTCAACACCAGCAGCGAACTGCGCCTCGAAGCAGCGGCCAAGCACCTGGGCGTCAACCTCAGCCTGCTCACCAGCCAGGCAGGACACGCCTGATGGCCCTGCGGCTGATTCTGGGTTTCGACTACGGCACCAAACAGATCGGCGTGGCAGTCGGCCAGGTGATTACCGGCCAGGCCCGCGAGCTGTGCACCTTGAAGGCACAAAACGGCGTGCCCGACTGGAATCAGGTCGAAGCGCTGATCAAAGAGTGGAAACCCGATGCCGTGGTGGTCGGCCTGCCGTTGAATATGGATGGCACGCCCAGCGACATGTGCCTGCGCGCCGAGAAGTTCGCCCGCCGACTCAACGGCCGCTACAACCTGCCCTTCTATACCCACGATGAACGCCTGACCACGTTTGAAGCCAAGGGCGAACGACGTGATCGCGGCGGGCAAAAGGGCAGTTACCGCGACAACCCGGTCGACGCCATCGCCGCCGCCCTGCTGCTGCAAGGCTGGCTCGATGAAAACAGCGCACTGTTCGAATCCTGAAGAGCCGTAACAAGCGACTCTCTATAGCGACAACCCGAGCCACCGCCAGCAGCACCCGGCCCGGGCCCAAGAAGGAGCAACCATGAGCCTGCCCAATCCCGCCGAACTGATCAGCCAGATGGCGATCCGTCTCAAGGCACATCTGGAACACCGTGGCATCAGCGAACCGCGCTACATCGGTATTCGTACCGGCGGCGTCTGGGTTGCCCAGGCGTTGCTCGAAGAACTGGGCAGCGACGCGCCGCTCGGCACACTGGACGTGTCTTTCTACCGTGACGATTTCAGCCAGAACGGCCTGCACCCGCAGGTGCGCCCTTCGGCGCTGCCGTTCGAGATCGAAGGCCAGGACCTGGTGCTGATCGACGACGTACTCATGAGCGGCCGCACCATCCGCGCCGCGATGAACGAACTCTTCGACTACGGCCGCCCGGCCAGCGTGACGCTGGTGTGCCTGCTGGACCTGGACGCCGGCGAACTGCCGATCCGCCCGAACGTGGTCGGCGCGACTTTGTCGCTGGCCGCCCACGAGCGCGTGAAGCTGTCCGGCCCGGAACTCAAGCTCGAACTGCAAGACCTCGCCCTTTAATTCGCCCTATTGAGAGTCCCCCTCGCGATGACGCCTCTAGAAACCAAGCGCCCGCTGCAGCTCAATGATCAGGGCCAGCTGCGCCACTTCCTCTCGCTCGACGGTTTGCGCCGTGAGCTGCTGACGGAAATCCTCGACACCGCCGACTCGTTCCTCGAAGTCGGCGCCCGGGCAGTGAAGAAAGTCCCGTTGCTGCGCGGCAAGACCGTGTGCAACGTGTTCTTCGAGAACTCCACCCGCACCCGCACCACCTTCGAACTGGCGGCCCAGCGCTTGTCGGCGGACGTGATCACCCTCAACGTCTCGACATCGTCGGCGAGCAAGGGCGAAACCCTGCTCGACACCCTGCGCAACCTGGAAGCCATGGCCGCCGACATGTTCGTCGTGCGCCACGGTGATTCCGGCGCCGCGCACTTCATCGCCGAACACGTGTGCCCGCAAGTGGCGATCATCAACGGCGGCGACGGCCGTCACGCGCACCCGACCCAAGGCATGCTCGACATGCTGACGATCCGCCGGCACAAGGGCAGCTTCGAAAACCTTTCCGTGGCCATCGTCGGCGACATCCTGCACTCGCGGGTAGCGCGCTCGAACATGCTGGCGCTGAAAACCCTCGGCTGCCCGGACATCCGCGTGATCGCGCCGAAAACCCTGCTGCCGATCGGCATCGAGCAATACGGCGTGAAGGTCTACACCGACATGACCGAAGGCCTGAAAGACGTCGACGTGGTGATCATGTTGCGCCTGCAACGCGAACGCATGACTGGCGGCCTGCTGCCGAGCGAAGGCGAGTTCTACCGCCTGTTCGGCCTGACCACCGCGCGCCTGGCCGGGGCCAAACCGGACTGCATCGTCATGCACCCAGGGCCGATCAACCGGGGAGTCGAGATTGAGTCGGCGGTGGCCGATGGTCCGCATTCGGTGATTCTCAACCAGGTAACCTACGGCATCGCGATTCGTATGGCCGTGCTGTCCATGGCCATGAGCGGGCAGACTGCCCAGCGCCAATTCGAGCAGGAGAACGTTCAGTGAAGCTCAGCATTCTCGGCGCCCGCGTGATCGATCCAGTCAGCGGGCTGGATCAAGTGACTGATATCCACATCGAAGCCTGCAAGATCGTCGCCCTTGGCGCCGCACCCGCCGGTTTTGTTGCCGTCGATACCATCGACGCTCAAGGCCTGGTGGCCGCACCGGGGCTGGTTGACCTGAACGTCGCCCTGCGCGAGCCAGGTTACAGCCGCAAAGGTTCGATCGTCAGCGAAACCCGCGCCGCCGCTGCCGGTGGCGTGACCAGCCTGTGCTGCCCGCCGAAAACCAAACCGGTGCTGGACACCTCGGCCGTGGCCGAACTGATCCTCGACCGCGCCCGCGAGGCCGGCAATACCAAGGTGTTCCCGATTGGCGCCCTGAGCAAAGGCCTGGACGGCGAGCAACTGGCCGAGCTCGTGGCGTTGCGCGATGCCGGTTGCGTGGCCTTCGGCAACGGCCTGGAAAGCTTCCGCAACACCCGCACCCTGTGCCGGGCGCTGGAGTACGCGGCGACCTTTGACCTGACGGTGATTTTCAACTCGCAGGACCATGATCTGGCCGAAGGTGGCTTGGCGCATGAAGGTCCGACCGCCAGTTTCCTCGGCTTGCCGGGTATTCCGGAAACCGCAGAAACCGTAGCGCTGGCCCGTGATCTGTTGCTGGTCGAGCAAAGTGGCGTGCGTGCGCACTTCAGCCAGCTGACCAGCGCTCGCGGTGTAGCCCTGATTGCTCAGGCCCAGGCGCGTGGATTGCCGGTGACGGCTGATGTCGCCCTGTACCAGCTGATCCTGACCGATGAAGCGCTGATCGACTTCAGCAGCCTCTATCACGTCCAGCCGCCGCTGCGCACCCGCGCCGACCGCGATGGCTTGCGTGAGGCGGTGAAGTCCGGGGTGGTTTCGGCGATTTCCAGTCATCACCAGCCCCATGAACGGGACGCCAAACTGGCGCCGTTTGGTGCGACTGAGCCGGGAATAAGCAGCGTTGAACTGTTGCTGCCGCTGGCGATGACGCTGGTGGAAGACGGTTTGCTCGATCTGCCGACGTTGCTGGCACGCCTGAGTGCCGGGCCTGCGCAAGCCTTGCGCTTGCCGGCGGGGAAACTGGCGGTGGGTGGTGCGGCGGATATCGTGCTGTTCGATCCGGCGGCTTCGACCGTGGCCGGTGAAACCTGGCTGTCCAAGGGTGAGAACTGCCCGTTCATTGGGCATAGCTTGCCGGGTGTGGTGCGTTACACGCTGGTGGATGGGCGGATTAGCCACCAGGCTTAAGACCGCGTTGCCTGCATTCGCGAGCAAGCCCGCTCCCACAGTTGACCGAGTTCCCCCAAAGGAATGCGGTCGAATGTGGGAGCGGGCTTGCTCGCGAAGGCTTACTGAAAGGTGCCGCGATTCTGCGCGTTACGCACGGAAACCTGGTCATTCAGCGTCCAGAAGTCATACAAAACCCCCAGAAAGAACAACCCGCCCGTCACCAGGTACAGCAACCCGCTGATCCACTTCCCCTGATACATCCGGTGCACGCCGAACACGCCCAGAAACGTCAGCAGAATCCACGCAACGTTGTATTCGATAGGCCCGGCGGTGAAACGCAGGTCCGCTTCACGGTCCATGGCCGGGATCAGGAACACGTCGATCAGCCAGCCGATACCCAGTAAACCCAGGGTGAAAAACCAGATCGTCCCGGTCACCGGCTTACCGTAATAAAAGCGGTGAGCGCCGGTAAAACCGAAAATCCACAGCAGGTAACCGATCACTTTGCTGTGGGTATCTTGATGTGGAACGGGGTGTCGATAGGTGTTCATGAATGGCCTCGAATCACACGATAGATAAATATTCTTGAATTCTTTGTGACTTTTTTACAGGTGGCCGACGTATGGCAAATGCTACCGTGTCTCCCGTCAAACCCTTATAGCACCTGACTTCTGTCCGACAATTGCGTCTATTTGCCGCGTATTGGACTCCGTTGACCGCCAGGTTGAATCGACCAACGGCCTCGGAATGACAAAAAAAGCTGTTATAAAGTTTCGCGCTAACCAACACGAGCCTTGCCTAATGCGTCCATTTTTCAAGACATGGCTAACCATTTGCCTTTTGATGCCACTGGCCGCCCACGCCACCAATCGTGAGCAACGTCTTCCTAACGTTAATGGTTACACCCCAAAATCCCATGTTTCTGCTCCTTCGAGCAAAAACAAACAAACTGCCAAGCAACCGACCTCGCTGAGCAAAGCCAACAGCAAGCTTGTCCCGCCGATGGCGACCAAGGAAAGCAGCAATGTGCTGAGCCGTGCCGTCAACGTCCTCGGTACACCTTACCGTTGGGGCGGCAGCAGCCCAAGTAAAGGGTTCGATTGCAGCGGCCTGGTGAAATACGCGTTCAACGACGCCACGTTTGACCTGCCGCGCACTTCGAACGCCATGGCCAGCGGTCATGGCGAGAAAGTCGAACGCGGCGACCTGAAGCCGGGCGACCTGATTTTCTTCAACATCAAGAGCCGCCGGGTCAATCACGTTGCCATCTACCTGGGCAACGACCGCTTCATCCACGCACCACGCCGTGGCAAGTCGGTGACCATCGACACCTTGAAGAAACCGTACTGGGAAAGCCACTACGTGGTTGCCAAGCGGGTTCTGCCTAAAGAGAAGAACAGCTTGCAGGTTGTTCAGCGCTGATTCCAAATCCCGGGCCCAACCCGGGATTTTGCTTTGAACCTG